>JBFXHW010000375.1:0-3101 GCA_050176605.1 Sphingobium sp.
ATATTTCTCGCGCCTGCGACTGTTCGCCCAGCCTTACGAGCACCGAGGCCTTGAGCAGCGCGTGACCGGGGCTCTTCATCGGAGACTCTGACAGAATTTTCGCCTGCTCCAGCGCCTCGGTCAGACGGTTGTTCTGCATCAGCAGCCTGATCAGGAAATCGCGCGCCAGATCAAAGCCGGGCGCAAGCTCGACTGCGCTCTCCACGAGTTCCAGCGCCCTGGTCATATTGCCGCGCCGCCAGTTGATCTCGCCAAGCAGGCGGATTGCGGGCGCATCTTCCGGCACGCGCAGCAACCGTGCGCTCAAAACGGACTCGCCTTCATCGAACTTGTCTTCGTTCATAGCGACCGCCGCCTTGAGCAGTTCGGGATCGCGAGACGAAGCGTGCACACCCGACAGATCGGCCCGCCACGCATCCTTCGCGCGCCCCGCCTTCCGCAACTCCTTCGCCAGCAGAAACCAGCCGCCGGGCACAGCGGGCTGCTTCTGCGTCAGTGTTTCCAGGGCGGCAATCGCCTGAGAATTGCGCCCGGCCGCGCTCGCCGCCTGGGCCAGTTCCCACAGCGCCGCGAGCATCTGAGGCTGCCTGGCGACAAGGGCGGTGAGACGACCCAGTGCAGCCTGAGGGTTACCGGTTCTGCGGAGAGCCTGCGCTTCGAGCAGAACCGCGTGGGGATGACCGGGCGCTCGCTTCAAGGCCTCGCGTGCCTGAACAAGAGCCTTGCGCGGGTCGGACTGGAGCAACCGCGCCGCTTGACCGAGGAGCAGATCCAACGGTCCGCCTGCCGGGTTGTTCAGCTTGCTTGCGACTTGCGGCATGGTCCGACCCCCAATTTTGCGATGGCGAAATGATTGGCCACGTCTGTGAATGATCACGGATTTTTCTCAAGTCAATTCTGCATCGCAACAATGCAGTTGACAATAGCCGATTCGCTGGCATGATCAGATTTCGGACATGTGTTCTAGATTCGGCGTTTGCCTAATAAGCTGCAGGTCTTCTGGCCGAAAAGCGGCATTTTTTGGATTACTCAAATCACGAAGCCGGGTTTCCCCGGCCAACGCGGAGAGGTGCTTCCAGTCTTGCGCGGGCGATTTGCTTCGCATGCGCACAACAGGCGGTTGCCCTGCAGCAATGTCTGCAGATCGGACCGACAGAAAGGCGGTGTGAAAAATTCAAAAAGGGGGCCTTCCATGAAGATTTCTCAGCGTTCTTTGGTCAGGCGGTCACTGATTGCCTTGGCTTCGTCGACCATTCTCGCAGGCATGGGCGTCAGCCCGGCGGCTCTGGCTGCCGGGGACGCCGCGGAAGCGGATGCCATGCCGGCGGAGGAAATGCCCGCAGATGCAATGTCGCCAGACGCTCCGCCGAGCGGATTCGATATCGTCGTGACCGCGACCCGTCAGGAGTCGAGCGTCCAGAAGGTGCCGATCTCGATGCAGGCGCTCGGTGAAGGGAAATTGGAACAGCGCCAGATCAAGGGCATGTCGGATTTCGCAAACCTGCTGCCTTCGGTCTCGTTCGACGGACTTGGCCCGGGACGGCAGAACCCCTATTTCCGTGGCATCGTTCCCGCCGGCGGCACCTATGACGCGACCGGTTATTATATCGATGACATGCCGATTTCGGCATTGAGCGCGGGGATAACCAGCGGCTTCCCCGATATCCACGTATATGACATCGAACGGGTCGAGGCGCTCGCGGGGCCGCAGGGCACGCTATATGGGGCGGGTTCACTCGCCGGTACGATCCGGTTCATCACCAAGAAACCCCAGACCGACAAATTCGAAATGGGCTACAGCCTGGAAGCCAACAAATATGGCAAGGGCGATTTCGGCTGGCAGGGCCAGGCCTATGTGAACATTCCGGTGACCGACAGCTTCGCCATCCGCGCGATGGGCTTTTATCAGCACGATGGCGGCTATATCGACAATGTCCCCGGCACCATCCATTATAATCTGGGCGATGATAACCCCCTGACCAACTACGTCCTGAGCAACGACGCGTTCGTCAAGAAGGACTATAACCCGCTCTATTCCTATGGCGGCCGTATCCAGGCCTATTGGGAGATCGCCCCGGGCTGGGACATCACGCCGCAGATCACCGCCCAGGAACAGATTGCCTATGGCTATTTCAACTATGACGCATCGACCGACATTTATGGCGATCACCAGAACCCCGGCGGCGACCTCATCGTGCACGATTATGAGGAGACCCGCCAACTCGACCGATGGTATCAGGCAGCATTGGCCATTCACGGCCATATCGGCGATTTCGATCTGGTGTCCTCGACCGGATATTATCAGCGCCGGATCAAGCTGATCAACGACTACACCTATTACACGGTCGCCTATGATCAGTTTTCCTATTACGAAAACTATCTACAGTTCTTCGATCAGAACGGCCAGTTAATCAACCCGACGCAATATACGCGCGGGGATTCATTCCAGGACAAGTTCAACCAGGAGATTCGTCTCACCACGCCGAAGAGCTGGCCCTTCGACATAACGATCGGCGGCTTCTATCAGTGGCAGAAGACCAAGATCAACAACGACTATGCTACCCATGGACTGGACCAGATCATCGGTTACACCGAGGCGTGTTCCTATTCCATCTGTTACGATGCGAACGGCAATCCGATAATTGGCAATCTCACAAGTACCGCTGGCCTCGGCGTTCCAATCAGCCAGGGCGGAACGATGATCGCCATGCCTGTCGCGTTGCGCCGCGAGGCCTTCTACCTGAGCGAGAGCGACCGCACCAACAAGGACGCTGCGATTTTCGCCGAAGGCCATTATGAGATCGTTCCTAATGTAACCATCACAGCCGGAATACGCTATTTCTGGACGGAATCCGCGGTCATTGGCTGGGGCGGTATTGCGAGCAAGGCGCGAGGCCGGGGTTATTTCGTCCCGACGGGCACCGATGCATATGGTTGCCCCGTACCTTTTCCTGACGAGCGCCTCGTCTGTCTCAGCACCAATCCACTGTCCCCCGACCACACCAACCACTACAAGGAGAACGGTGAAACCCACAAGCTGGCGGTGACATGGCAGTTCACACCGTCGAAAATGATCTACGCCAACTATTCGACCGGATTCC
>JBFXHW010000376.1:0-3094 GCA_050176605.1 Sphingobium sp.
TCATGTCTTCGCGGATCAGCACTGCCAGCCGTTGCATCATATTTTGAAGCTCGCGGACATTGCCCGGCCAACTGTAAAGCGAGAGCAGTTGCGCCGCTTCCGCATCAAGCGCCTTGCGCGGCAACCCCTCACTTGCGGCAAGATCGAGGAAATGCCGGGCGAGGATCGCGATATCGTCCCTGCGTGCGCGCAGTGGCGGCAGGTCGATCGGCACGACGTTGAGCCGGTAATAGAGGTCCTGCCGGAACCTGTTCTCGGCGATTAGCGCGGGCAGATCCTTGTTGGTAGCCGCAATGATGCGAACATTCACCCGCACCGGAGTCGACCCTCCGACAGTCGTGACCTCGCTCGATTGCAGCACGCGAAGCAGGCGCGTCTGCGCCTCCATCGGCATGTCGCCGATTTCATCGAGGAACAGCGTTCCGCCATTGGCCTGTTCGAACTTGCCGGCCGTGCGCTGCAGGGCGCCAGTGAACGCCCCTTTCTCATAGCCGAAAAGCTCGGCCTCGATCAGTTCGCGCGGAATGGCCGCCATGTTGACCGCTACGAAAGGTTCCGTCCTGCGGTGGCCGAGCCGGTGGATCGCCTGCGCGACCAGTTCCTTGCCGGTTCCCGATTCGCCCAGAATCAGGATCGTCAGATCATTCTGTAGCACCCGGGCAATTGTGCGGTAGACCTCCTGCATCGCTGGCGAACGGCCGACAAGCGGCATGTCATCGCTGATCTGGTTGTCTTCCGCCCCGATTTCCGGGCGCTCGTCCAGCCCGGCATATTGGCGCCGGGAAGCGAGACCATCGTCGACGGTACGCGTCAGTTCATTGAGATCGAACGGTTTGGGCAGATATTCAAAGGCGCCCTTTTCCGTGGCCCGCACGGCTGTGTTGAGCGTGTTCTGCGCCGAAAGGATGATGACCCGCATTTCCGGCCAACGCTCGATGATGCTGCTGACGTCATCAAGACCATCGCCGTCAGGCAACTTCACGTCCGTGACGAGAATATCGGGACGAAAGCTGGAGAGCAGCGCAGCACGGTCAGCAATGGATCCACCCGTTTTCACGGTATGCCCCGCCCGCCGCAAAGCCTCGCTGACGACAACGCATATCGCCTGATCGTCATCGATCACGAGAACGCGACCGGGGTTTGCAGCCATGTTCATCGGCCCTGCCCCATCGGCAGCAGCACACGGAAAACGCTGTCTCCTTCGTCTTCGTCACGGGCATACTGAACAAAACCGTTCATGTCGCGCACCAGCTTGTCGACCAGCGCGAGCCCCAGTCCCTGGCTACCCCGTTTGCTGGAGATGAACGGGTTGAACAGATGGTCCTGAATGTTCGGCGGTACACCCGGCCCATTGTCGATCACGAGTATCTCGATCGGCAGGATCGCATTGCCCTTGCCCTCCCCCAGCACGACCGAGACGCCATGGCGGAAAGCGGTTTCTATCCGGATCTCCCGATCCTCCCTCCCCTCCAGCGCTTCAGCAGCGTTCTTGAGCAGGTTGATGACAATCTGGACTACCGCATCTGCATTGCACAGGGCATCTGGCAGCGACGGATCATATTTGCGAACGATCTTCACATCGCTGGCAAAACCCGCCGTGGCGATGTTTATCGCGCGGTCGAGCATCGGATATATATTGGCGGGCACGCAATCGAGTTGCCGCTCGGTCGTAAAATCCTGCATGCCGTCGATCAGCGCGGCAATCCGATCGACTTCGTTGCAGATAAGACTGGTCAGCGCGCGGTTCGAATCGCTGCTTCCTGTGTCCAGGAGCTGCGCTGCCCCCCGAATACCCGACAGCGGATTCTTGATTTCGTGCGCCAGGATCGCCGCCGCACCCATCGCCGAGCGGGCCCCACCCGATGTGCGCCGTCCGCCGATCGCCTGCGCGAGGCTCTGGGTGTGGATGGTGATCACGCGCCACCCATCATGTTCGGCTAGCGGTGAAATCATCAGATCGGCCCGGACCGCGGCGTTTCTTCCGGCATGGATTGTTATGTCATAGGCTGCGAGCGGCTTGTCGGATTGCCACAGGTCGATGCGCTGGTCCATCTTGTCGACCCTGATGGTACGGGCAATATCGCTGCCCACAATGGCCGACCGCGCCATGTTGAGCAGGGTTTCGGCACGGGCGTTCACATCCATGACGATATTGTCCGGCCCTACCACGAGCATCGCGACCGGCAGCGCCGCAATCATGTCGGCTACCCCGGGGACGCGGGAAGATCCGACCAGTTGCGGCAGGGCCGATTTGCTGATCATGCGGCGGCTTTTCTGAGCAACGGCTCATAGAAGCGCGCCAGCATGTCGAGAACCGTTCGGCTGTCCGGTACCTGATTGACCGCGTTGCGGAACTCGGCCGATCCAGGCAGGCCCTTGGTATACCAACCGAGGTGCTTGCGGGCCATGTTGACCCCAGTCGTCTCGCCATAGTGGTCGAGCATCGCGCGGTAATGGCCTATAATGGCTCCATATTGCTCGTCGATTTCCGGCTCGGAGCGGAAGCTGCCACCCGTCAGCGCGGCCATCACCTGACCCAACAGCCACGGCTTGCCGTAGGCGCCGCGGCCGATCATCACGCCGTCCGCGCCGCTCTGAGCCAGCGCTGTCCGCGCATCCTCGACGGAGCAAATGTCTCCGTTGACGATAACGGGGAGAGTAACGGCCTCCTTCACCCGCCTGACGAAGGCCCAGTCCGCCTCCCCCTTGTACATCTGGCAGCGCGTGCGGCCGTGGACGGTGATCATCTTCGCACCGAGATCCTCGGCAATACGCGCCAGCTCCGGGGCATTAAGACTGGAATGATCCCAGCCCATGCGCATCTTGACGGTGACCGGCACGTCAACGGCGTTCACCGTCGCCTCGATCAGTTTCGCCGCAAGCGGCAGATCGCGCATCAGCGCGCTGCCAGCGTCGCCATTTACGACCTTCTTGACCGGACAGCCCATGTTGATGTCGATAATTGCGGCGCCTTTGTCGGAATTCAGCTTCGCCGCTTCTGCCATCTCGGCCGGAGAACAGCCGGCGAGCTGCATCGAAACCGGTTCCTCGGCGGGATTCCACGCCGCCTTTTGCAGCGACTGGCGCGTCTGAC
>JBFXHW010000377.1:0-3085 GCA_050176605.1 Sphingobium sp.
AAGACGCCACGGCCACCCAAGGCGATGGCGCAGATAGCCGCAGGAGAAGGATGATGAAGTTTGCACTGCCGTTGATCGCCCTCGCCGGGACGCTCATTGTCGCCGCACCCGCAGTCGCCAAGCAGGACAAGCACGCATGGAAAGCCGCCAAGCCTTCCGGCAAGCCCGAAAGCTGCATCAGCATCCCCCGTATTCGGGAGAGCCGCGTGCGCGACGATAAAACCATCGATTTCTACATGAACGGCGGCAAGGTTTATCGAAGCACGCTGCCGCACAGTTGCCCGTCGCTCGGATTCGAGAAACGCTTCAGCTACAAGACATCGCTTTCGCAGTTGTGCTCGACGGATATCATCACCGTATTGACCGGCCCCGGCATCACCGCCGGAGCAAGTTGCGGCCTCGGCCCGTTTCAGCCGGTAACCGGTGCCCCGAAATAAGCCTGGCGAAGAGGCTGGCGGTGGCACACTTGCTTTGCTAAGCGCGCCGCAAGGCACCCGTAGCTCAGCTGGATAGAGCGCTGCCCTCCGAAGGCAGAGGCCAGGGGTTCGAATCCCTTCGGGTGCGCCATCATAAATGTTGTTAGCGTGGACGATCTGACCGCGATAAGGTCTGTTCTGCGACAGGTGGTGGAGCGCGCTCCGTCCGAACCGGGTGTCGCCGGCTCGCGCGCTGTTGTCCGGCTGAGCCTATAGCCGCGTGGCTGGCTCGCCTGCCACGCCATATAAACACGCAAAGTCGAACTTAGAGGGGTAGTGTCGTAGTCGACTTGATCTCCTGCATCGCAAAGGACGAGCTTACGTCGTGCAAGGGGGCGACTTTGGTAAGCTTGTGATAGATGCGGTCATAGTCGGCGATATCCCTCGCGACGATCTTGAGAAGATAGTCGATCTCGCCGCTCATCCTGTAAAATTCGACCACTTCTGGTATCAGGGCCACGCCTTCGGCAAAGATGCGGAGCCAATCGTCCGTGTGATGGGCGGTGCGGACGGCAACGATTACGGTTATGCCAAGCCCAAGCCTTTCACGGTTGAGGATCGCCACCCGTCGATCGATTATGCCCTCCCGTTCCAGACGCTTGATCCGTTTCCAGCAGGGTGTCACCGACAAACCGACCCGTTCGGCGATTTCGGCGATCGCAACCGTGGCATCCTCCTGCAAAATGGATAATATCCTGCGATCATGGGGGTCGAGAATAATGTTCTCCTTTTTCCTCCATAGAGAGAAGTAAATTATTACATATCGCTGATATCGGACAAACAAAAGGATAAATTTGTCGGCCACCGCGATTAGCATCGTTGCATCCAATCCGGAGGCCCAAATGATTCACCGACTATTCCTGCAGCATCCCCGAACCGTGGGAGAAAATTATGGCGAGCATTTTGCCGCAGCGTCAGGATTTGGTTTTTCGATGATTTTCGGCGGGTTGGCCTGTGTCGTGCATGGCCTGATTCCTGGGGTTTTTGTGACGACAGGCAGTGATACGGTCCGCCGGCTGCACGATCGCATGGTCGTCAATCGCAGATGCCCCCATGTATCGGATGCGGCCATCGCAGTGGGAGAGGCCGCGGAGTGACCTCCCCGCCTCGCGTGATGGCGGCCGATCTTTATGGCGATCTGTCGCCCGAGGTCCGCCACAGCTGGCGTGAACATCTACCGGGGCTCACCATCGTGACTCTGGGAACGCTCGCCGCCGCGTTTCTCTCAGACCATTATGGCCCACCGCTGACACTCATGGCCCTGATGCTGGGCCTTTCTCTGAACTTTCTGTCGACCGATCAGCGATTGAGGCCCGGGCTCGACTTCGCATCGCGAACATTGCTGCGTTGGGGCATCGTTCTCGTCGGGGTGCGCGTGACTGCGAACCAAATCGCGGGACTTGGCCCGATCGCACTCCTGTGCGTGATCGCCATCGTCGCCCTGACTATCTGCGCCGGCGTTCTGGCGGCACGGCGGCTGGGCTTTGACAGCGCCTTCGGGGTTCTTGCCGGTGGCTCCGTGGCGATATGCGGCGCCAGCGCAGCCATGGCGCTTGCCGCGACGCTGGGGGAACGCCGCATCAGCGAAGCACAATTGACGCTGGTGCTCGTCGGCATCTCGGCCATGAGCGCGGCGGCGATGATGCTCTATCCCATCATTGCCCACATACTTTCCATGCCGGATCTGCAGGCGGGGTTTCTGCTGGGCGCATCCATCCACGATGTCGCCCAGGCGCTCGGCGCGGGATATGGCTATTCCGAGGAGGCTGGCCAGATCGCAGCGATCGTCAAGCTGACCCGCGTAGCCCTGCTCGCGCCGGTGCTTGCCATTGTCGCACTGTTCATGCCGCGCAACGGGGACGGCATCAGCGGCATTGGAGTCCCCTGGTTCATCATAGGCTTCTTTGTGCTGGCAGGAATCAATTCAACAGGCATCATCCCTGCAAGCATATCGGAAGGATCTGGCAAGGCGGCTGGAGCCCTGCTTGCCGCCGCCGTCACCGCGACAGCAATACGCTCTCCCTTGACCCGCTTGATAAACATGGGACCGAGACCGCTGCTGATCATATTCGCCAGCACTATCGCCGCATTCCTCCTTTCGCTTGCCGCCGCACTTTATGCCATCCGCTAAAGGAAACGCGCATCCCCGGTCTTAGCGGGGTGCCATGCGGATTGCGCCGTCAAGGCGAATCACTTCGCCGTTGAGCATTGGATTGGCAATGATCGACTCAACCAGGCGCGCATATTCTTCAGGCCGGCCGAGACGGCTGGGATGAGGCACCTGCTTGCCCAGCGAGTCCTGAAGCTCCTGCGAGAAGCCCAGCATCATCGGCGTCAGGAATATGCCGGGCGCAATCGCCATCACGCGGATCCGATGCTGCGCCAGGTCGCGCGCTGCCGGCAGCGTCAAACCTGCAACCCCAGCCTTGGATGAGGCATAGGCCGCCTGATGTAGATGCGGTCGATCGCGTCGGGCGCGACGCCCGCGCGTTCGACTGCGGCACGGATGGCGACAGCGCCAAGGTCAGGCGCGCTGACCGTCGCAAAGACGCCCTGGAAACCCGCCATGGGTGTCCGGGCATAGCCGGCAATCACGATCGGATCGGTGT
>JBFXHW010000378.1:0-3082 GCA_050176605.1 Sphingobium sp.
TCGCATCGTCCCACAGATATTCGCCATGCTTGAAGGGGCCATTGAGTTTCAGGATACGTTTCACACGAAACTGAGCCGCCGCCTGCTGCGCCGGTTCTTCCAGCATCGACGTGCGCTTCGACGAAGACGTGTCCTTTTCAGGCGACCGGGCACTATCGACCTTTGTTTCCGCAGCGGAAGGCGCCACCGGTTTTGGCGGCGCGGTCGCGGCAATTTCTGGGTGCCGAACCTCGCGTACAAGCCGTTCCACCGCGATGCCGAAGGCCAGCAGTGCAACGCCTCCGACTCCTCCCGCGATCAGCAGGGCGGTCTTGCGTTTCACATATCCGGGCCGTGACATGGATCGAACCTAGCGGAATTCGCCGGAGTTGTCAGCGCGGACCGCGCCGCCGTAGCGGAGCGATCAGTCCGCCCATTCCTTCAGCAAGGCGCGCAGCTTGTCGAGCGCCGCCTTCTTGATCTGGCAAACGCGCGCCGCGCCGATATCGAGCGTGGCGCCGATTTCCTCCAGATTGAGTTCCTCGACAAAGTAGAGTTGCAACACCATCGCCTCGCGTTCCGGCAATCGGCCTATGCATGCTGCCAGGGCGTGCTTCAGCGATTCACGCTCCAACACGTCGTCGGCGCGATCCTCGACATCGGCAAACCACATCGACTGGTCTGAATAAACTTCGTCGATGCTCTGTTCCTGGACCATCTCGGCGGCGTCAGCCATTTCGCGATAGTCGGACGGCGCGAGGCCCATCTCGGAGGACATCTCTGCTTCCGACGGGGATCGGCCCAGCCGCTGTTCCAGCTGGACCCGCACCGCCTGCAGCTGTCGCCGCTTGGCCATGCCAGACCGGCAGAGCGTCGCGTGGCGACGCAGATGGTCGATCATCGCGCCGCGAATACGCATCTGGGCGTAGGTCGCGAAACCGAAGCCGCGATCTTCAAATCCGTTGGCCGCCTCCACAAGCGCGACCATGCCGATCTGCAGGAGATCCTCGATTTCGATGGCATTGGAGACGCGCCCATGCACATGCCAGGCGATCTTGCGGACGAGCGGCATATATTGACGGGCGAGCTGCTCAGGACTGTGCGACCCGCCCTTGCGGCCATAGGTCAGCACCTGGCCTTCCACTCCGATCCTGCTTGCGTACATATGCGGCTGCTGCCCCCAGTCTTATCAAGCTCTTGTAAGCGCAAAAGGTTAGGCAATTCTTTCGCGAGGTACGGAACCGCCCTGAGGAGTCGGATCATGACGCGGAGCGGGTTTCTCTCCCCCACCAACAACCGCCACGACCTCAACCGGCTTGCCGTCCGGAATTTCCAGGAAGGAAAGCACCGGCGTTTCGGGCAGGTGCGGCTTGAAAAGGCGCGCGAGTGCCCGGCGCGCCACCGGCGACGTAACGATCGCGAAGTTGCGGGCCTCGGCCAGGATCGGCCGCGCCGCATGAATGACCGCGTCTGTTATCTTGCTGGCAAGCGCCGGCTCGATCGGATGCTTGGCATCGCCAGCGACCCGCATCGCCTGCGCCAGCAGTCCCTCGAGATCGCCATCGAGGGTAATGACCGGCAACGGCATCTTCACCGGCACCAGCGTCTGGATGATGAGTGATCCGATGCGCTGGCGCACCGCCTCGACCAGTTGTTCGTGCGTCATGTCGGGCCTGGCCGCATCGACCATGGCCTCGCAGATGCGCCGGAAATCCTTCAATGGGATGCCCTCGGCCAGCAACGCGCGGCACAGCGCCGCCACCTGCGCCAGCGTCAGCAACGCGGGCGTCAGACCATCGACAAGCTGTGGGGAAATCTCTTTCAGGGCGTCCAGAAGCTTCTTCGTCTCGTCAAGGCCGAACATCTCCGAAGCATTCATGGTGATGAGCTGGTTCAGATGTGTCGCGACCACGGTCGACGGGTCTACGACCGTATATCCGGCGACCACGGCCTCGCTGCGCTTGGCAGGTGAAATCCAGACGGCGTCGAGCCCGAAGGTCGGATCCTTGGCCTCACGCCCCTCCACGGTTGCTTCAAGTGCGCCCGAGTCGAGCGCAAGCAGGTCCTCGGGCCAGATCTCGTCCTCGCCGACGATAACGCCACCGATAGTGATGCGATAGCTGTTGGGTTCGAGCGCGAGATTGTCCTTCACTCGTACCAGCGGAACGACAAAGCCCAACTCTCGCGAGAGCTGTTTGCGAATGCCGGTGATGCGCGCCATCAGCGGCGCACCCTTGCGGTCGTCCACCAGCCCGATCAGACCATAGCCGATTTCGAGACCGAGCACCGCGCCCTCGGAAACGTCCTCCCAGTCGATATGTGCGGGATTTTCCGGTTCGGGCTCCGGTGCCGGCGCGTTGGCGGCGGCCTGGGCAGCCTGACGAAGACGCCAGGCAGTAAAGCCGGCGACGGCAGCGGCAGGCAGAATGATCATGTGCGGCATGCCGGGGATGACCCCCAATATGGCCAGAATCGCGGCGACAGGCGTCCATGCCTTTCCGCTGCCAAACTGGCTTGCGATCTGGCCGGACAGATCATGCTCACTGTTGACGCGGGTCACGATACTCGCCGCCGCGATGGAGAGCAGCAACGCGGGCACCTGCGCGACAAGCGCGTCGCCTATCGCCAGAATGACATAGGTCTGCGCAGCCTGACCGAGCGACAGGCCATGACTGACCGTGCCGAGAATGATGCCGCCGATGATGTTGATCATCAGGATCAGCACACCCGCAATGGCGTCACCCTTCACGAATTTGCTGGCACCGTCCATCGACCCATAGAAATCCGCTTCAGTTGCGATTTCGGCGCGACGGGCCTTGGCCTCCTCCGGCGACAAGAGTCCGGCATTGAGGTCCGCGTCGATAGCCATTTGCTTGCCGGGCAACGCGTCGAGCGTGAAGCGCGCCGATACTTCGGACACGCGGCCTGCGCCCTTCGTGATGACGACAAGGTTGATGATCATCAGGATCGCGAAGACGAACAGGCCGACGATATAGTCGCCGCCAATCAGGAAATGCCCAAGGATTCGATCACATGACCGGCCGCATCGGATCCGGTATGCCCATCTACCAGCACGACACGGGTCGAAGCGACGTTAAGGGCG
>JBFXHW010000379.1:0-3077 GCA_050176605.1 Sphingobium sp.
AATGTTGCCCAGTGGATGCTGGGTGATGTGTCGATGGATGATCGCCTTGCAGGCAGTTACCCCTTCCTCACCATGCTGTCGGTCGCGACCGCAGGATGGCTGATGGCGCGGCAAGGCAGGATTGCCGGAGAGAAGCTGGCTGCGGGCGAGGGCGACCCGACCTTCCTGACCATGAAACAGGGCGTTGCGCGCTATTATTGCGACGTCGTCGTCACGGAGGCGCTTGGTCTGGCTGCCAGCGCCTGTAACGGAGCGGCCGCGCTTTATGCGCTGTCGGATGAGGAGCTTGCCGCCTGAGCGAAGCGGCGATACAGCCGCTCGAATGGACGAGAAGCTGCTTTCCCGCATTGCCGACACGCTCGAGAGGCTGGCGCCGCTTCCGGCGGCATCCGCCGACTTGTCGGCTTTTCCGGCCTATTATTGGGACGGGCAAGCGGCCCACGCAGCGGAAGCCTTCGCGCCGCCCGCCTATGCGCTCCTGTCTGGTATAGATCAGCAGAAGGGTGCGCTGCTGGAAAATACGCGGCGTCACGCCGCCGGTCTGCCTGCGCACGACGTCCTGATCTGGGGTGCGCGCGGCACGGGAAAATCGGCATCGGTTGGGGCTGTCGTCGGACTGTTGCAAGGGGAAGGCGCGGATATCGCCCTGATGCAGTGCGCGGCCGACCGTCTGGCGAGTTTACCCGGCCTGTTCGCGCTGCTGCGCGGTTCGCAGCGGCGCTTCATTCTCTTCATCGACGATCTCGGTTTCGAGGAGGGCGCGGCAGCCGGCGCGGAAGCCCGCATCATGCGGTCTATGCTCGATGGCGGGGTTAACGCACGCCCGGCCAATGTGCGGCTCTATGTGACGTCGAACCGGCGCCATATCGTTCCGCGCCATCTCTCGGAACAGGATGACCCCATCAATAAGCGCGACGTCGTCGACGACAAGATGGCGCTGTCAGACCGGTTTGGCGTGTCGCTTGGCTTTCACATGCTGGATCAGGACGCCTATCTCGCGATCGTTGCGGGTTATGCGGCGCATTTCGGGCTGAGTTTCGATGCTGCGGACGCGGTGCAATGGGCGACCCAGCGCGGTAGCCGCTCGGGCCGCGTCGCCTGGCAATATGTGACGGAGGTGGCGGGACGCGAAGGCCGGTCGCTTACTTCCTAGCGGCTACCCGCCAGATCACGCCGCCGACATCGTCGCTGACCAGCAGTGCTCCGTCGCCATTCACCAGCACGTCGACCGGACGTCCCAGCGCGGTCTCTTCCTTCGGCCCTAGAAAGCCGGTGAGCACGTCCACAGGCTTGCCTGTGGCGTGGCCATCCGCATCGAACGGCACGAACACGACCTTGTATCCCGACTTGGGCACGCGGTTCCAGCTTCCGTGCAGGCCTACGAACGCGCCATCCTCGAACGGCGCGCCCAGCTTCGCGCCGGTGGAGAAGGTAAGGCCGAGCGCTGCGACATGATTGCCGAGCGCCATATCCGGGCGCTTGGTATATTCGCGCACTTCCGGGCGGCCGGGCCGCACGCGCCGGTCCTCATAACCGCCCCAGTAGTTCCACGGCCAGCCATAGAAGGCACCGAATTCGACGCGGGTCAGATAGTCGGGAACGAGATCGGAGCCAAGGCCGTCACGCTCGTTCACCACCGTCCACAGCGTGCCGGTTTTCGGTTCCCACGCCATGCCGACCGGATTACGCAGGCCGCCGGCGAAAACACGATTGTCGCCGGTTGCCGGATCAAATTCGATGATGGCCGCGCGATTTGTCTCGGTATCGAGGCCGTTTTCCGCGACATTGCTGTTCGATCCGATGGAGATGTAGAGTTTATCGCCGTCCGGGCTGGCCAGAAGATCGCGCGTCCAGTGCATGTTGGGCGCTGCATGGGGCAGGGAAACCAGCTTCCTGCCCTTTGCCGAGATGGAAGTCTCGCCCTCCTTGTAGGGAAAGGCCATCACCGCATCGGTGTTCGCGACATAGAGCGTGTCGCCGACCAATGCCATGCCATAAGGCGAATTCAGCCCGGTCAGAAAGATTGTCTTCGTCTCGGCCTTGCCGTCGCCGTCCGCGTCGCGCAACAGGATGATGCGGTTGGCCGAGGGGCCGCCCGCGCCCGCCTTGCGCATATAATAGTTCGTGATCTTGTCCACGAGGCCGCTGTCTGGGCGCGGGGGGCTGCCCGTTTCGGTGACCAATATATCGCCATTGGGCAGTTTCAGCATGGAGCGGGGGTGGTCGAGGCCTTCGGCGAAACGCGAAACGGCAAGGCCAGCCGCCGGCTTCGGGGTCTGCCCGGCAGACCAGCCGGTCGCCTCCGCGACAGAGACTGTCGGTATCCATGATGGCCGGGGGGTCGTGAAGACCGGTTCGCGCCCGACATCCTGCCCCTGCGCAAGGCGCGCGACATCCGGCCGCGTCAGATAGAACAGCACTCCGGCTGCAATCGCCAGCAAGAGCAGGGAAAAGCCGATGACATGCTTGATCATGATATCTCCCGTCGCGTCTCCGTCCCTGCCGGGCTCAGCGGCCGCGTTCCTTCAGCCAGATGAGGATAGCGATGGCCACGCCGACCCCGAACCCGGTGAGCAGACCGATGCTGGGCTGGCCCATCAGGCCACCTCCAATCGCTCCGCCAAGCGTCAGCAGGGCGATGAAAACGCCGCCTCCGGTTGCCGGTTTGCGCGGTCGTGACTGGTTCATGATTCTCCTGACCTTACTTCCCGCTCATCATGCGGACCGGTGCTTCATATAGGGACTCCGCGGCGTCCCGCCAGCGGACATTTGTCCCGATATGGCATTTGCCTAACGTTGCGTTGACTTTCGTAAGTCGCCCGCCGCCTCCGGGGTCGATTTCTGGCACGGGCCTTGAAGATATGGGAACGGTCGAAGTCATGACAAGATATCAATAAGAACGGAAACGCATGCATATTCCCTATCTCGGCGACCGGAAAAGTTTCGAGGACGCCGCCGAACTCATAGAAATCTTCGGAGCGGAAGCCAGTTTCGAGGCCGCATCGCGCGCCGACCGCAGCCGCGACCTCGGCAATCATATCCATTTCTGCCGCTGGCGCCAGATCGAACGGCTGATC
>JBFXHW010000380.1:0-3075 GCA_050176605.1 Sphingobium sp.
GCCATGCTGATGATATATTGGGTGATGCTTTGCGGGCCATAGTCGCGATGAGCCTGCGCCGCCGCCTCCAGTATCCCCAGCTCCTTGGCGGTTTCCTCACTATAGTCGGTAAAGCGCGAGCCCAACGGCCGGTTGGTCGCCAACTCCCTGCGCAGCAAAGCCACGCGCGCATATTCGTCGAGCGCCAGATAGTCAGCCTCAACGCCCGCTTCCTTCAGCAGCTCCGCGATCACGCGCTCGTGCACCGCACTGTTTTGCCGCATGTCGAGCGTGGCCAGATGAAAACCGAAGGTTTCCACGGCGCGGATCAGGCGGCCCAACTTGCCGCCGGTCGCCAGCGTGCCTTCACCCTCGCTGGCGAGCCCTTGGGCGATGGTCACAAGATCGGCGCGCAAAGCGCCCGGACTGGTATAGGGATCTCCTGCCAGCGCCGACACGCGGGGCGGCGGCTTGCCGGCGAGCTTCTCGTGTGTCGCCGCAAGTCGGGCGTAGATGCCGGACAATGCCCGGCGATAGGGCTCATCCACCCGGCTGGGCGAAATGTCTCCACTCGCCTCCGCGAGCTGCAGCACGCCGTCCGGAACATGGGCAAGCTCGGTCGAAATGGAGAGCTCTGCGCCCAGCGAATGCAGCGCATCCATGTAATGCTGCAATGCGACAGCACAGCCCCGCCGCATCACGGTACGAAGCTGATCGGCCTGAACGAAGGGATTGCCGTCGCGGTCGCCGCCGATCCAGTTGCCGACGCGCAGAAAGCTTGCCGGACGATGGCCGAGCACGCGCTCCCACCGCGCATAGAGCGCCGGCAGCACCGGCAGGAAGACGTCCCGGAAATAGGAGAGGACGTTGTCGATCTCGTCCTGCACATACAGGCGTTCGCGCCTCAGCGGGCGCGTCTGCCACAGCAACGCGATCTGTCGCATGATCGCCTCGTCGATCGATTCGCCTTCGTCCGTCTCCTTACGGCCGGAATCGCGCGCCAGCATCAGGTCGGCGATGCGATTCTTGTGATCGATCATGGACTTGCGACGCACCTCCGTCGGGTGCGCAGTCAAAACGGGCGCGATCAGGGATTTATCGAGCTGTTCGAGGACCTGCTCATGACCGATGCCGTGGCGCTCCAGCTCGGCCACGGCCGCCACGAAAGTGGCCTCCCGATCGAGCCCCGCGCCCTGCCTGTCCTCCGCCAGATTGGCGAGCATCGAGAACAGCATGAAGCCGCGCACGAAAGACAGGGTGTCGTCGAGACTGAGGGCCTCGAGGCCGGTATCGGCAAGGTCCGCCCCTTCCAGCCCGCGCGCACGGTCCACCGATGCAGACCGGATGTACTCGGTCTGGCGGTAGAGCTTTTCGCCGCCATAGGCACGGATCACATCCCCCAGCAACCGCCCAAGATAGCGGATATCCGGATTCTGCGAGATCGTTGCTTCCGGCTTCGATTCGGGTGCAGCCTTCGTCGCCATGGAACCATGCTGCACCGCAACGAAGCAGGGGTCAAGGGCGGAGGTTCAAAAGTCCTCAACCCGCTGACGGAAGATCAGGACTGCGCCCGATTTTCCTCCAACGCTTGCAATGGTGATCTTAGTAGACCCGCGCCTTTGGCTTGATGTAGCTGACTTCGTCGGTCAGCGTGTAATCGTGCACCGGGCGATAATCGAGCGATGCCTTGCCGCCTTTTCCGCCCCACCCCTCGAACCAGCTCACCGTGTGCTTCATCCAGTTGGCGTCGTCGCGATTGGGGAAGTCCTCATGCGCATGGGCGCCGCGCGACTCCTTACGCGCTTCGGCACCGACCATCGTGCAGACCGCCTGGCTCATCAGATTGTCCAGTTCCAGCGTCTCGATGAGATCGGTGTTCCAGATCATGCTGCGGTCTGAAATTCCCACATCCTCCAGCCGCTTGTTGACCCGCGTCATCTCCTTGACGCCCTCGGCCAGCAGCGCGCTGTCGCGGAACACGGCCGCGTGCTTCTGCATGGTATGCTGCATGTCGAGGCGGATTTCCGCCGTCGGCGACCCACCCTTCGCGTTGCGATAATGGTCGATCCGCGCCAGAGCGAGATCGGCGCCATCCTTGGGCAACGGCTTGTGTGCGCTGCTCGGCTGGATCGTATCTTTCAGGTGCAGACCGGTCGCGCGGCCGAAGACGACAAGGTCGATCAGACTGTTGGAACCGAGGCGGTTGGCACCGTGCACCGAGACGCAGGCGGCCTCACCGACCGCGTAAAGGCCGGGCACGATTACTTCCGGGTCGTCACCCACCTTGGTCACGACCTGGCCATGATAATTACAGGGGATGCCGCCCATATTATAGTGAACCGTCGGCGTCACCGGCAGCGGCTGACGGGTCAGGTCCACGCCCGCGAAGATCTTGCCGCTCTCGGTAATGCCGGGCAGGCGTTCGGCCAGCACCTTGGGATCGATATGATCAAGGTGGAGGAAGATATGGTCCTTGTTCGGACCAACGCCACGCCCCTCGCGGATTTCCATCGCCATGGAGCGCGAGACCACGTCGCGGCTGGCGAGGTCCTTGGCGGAAGGCGCATAGCGTTCCATGAAACGCTCGCCTTCGCTGTTTGTCAGATAACCGCCCTCGCCACGCGCGCCCTCAGTGATGAGAACGCCCGCGCCGTAGATTCCGGTGGGGTGGAACTGCACGAACTCCAGATCCTGCAGCGGCAGCCCGGCACGCAGCACCATGCCGCCGCCATCGCCGGTGCAGCTATGAGCCGATGTCGCGGAATAATAGGCCCGGCCATACCCTCCGGTCGCGAGCACGACGGCGTGAGACCTGAACCGGTGGATGCTGCCATCCTCCATGCAAATGGCGACAACGCCCCGGCATTCCTTGCCGTTGGGGCCGTCTTCCATGATCAGGTCGACCGCGAAATATTCGATGAAGAAATCGGCGTCGTATTTCAGGCTCTGTTGATAGAGCGCATGGAGCATCGCATGGCCGGTGCGGTCGGCGGCGGCGCAGGTGCGCTGCACCGGCGGGCCTTCGCCCATATTCTGCATATGGCCGCCGAACGGCCGCTGATAGATGGTGCCGTCGGCATTGCGGCTGAACGGCAC
>JBFXHW010000381.1:0-3068 GCA_050176605.1 Sphingobium sp.
TCTGTCCGTCCGCGCTCACCACGGTCATCGGCAGGCCAGGGATGCGGACATTGAAGATCGTCATCGCCGAGGCGTTGATGATCCTGAGGCGCACACGCTCGCCGGGCCGAAACAGGCCGGTCCAGTTTTCGGCTGGGCCGTGGCCGTTGATCAGATAGGTGTAGGTTGACCCGTTCACATCGAGGATGTCGGTAGGGTCCATCCGCATCTGAGCGAACATCGCCCGGTCGGCGGCGGGCATTTGCTGGTCGCGACGCCCCGATGCGCGGCCGGCCAGCGTAATCCGGTTGCGGTTGAAATAGCCCGCCTGCTGGCGAAGCCGCGCGATGATCTGGTGCGGGTGGAGAAAGCTCCAGTCGCTGAGTACGATCACATGCTCGCGGTCATAAGCGACCGAATCGGCGCCGGCGGGATCGATCACGAGTGGTCCGTAATGCCCCTGCTGCTCCTGAAGCCCGCTATGGCTGTGATACCAATAGGTGCCGGACTGGCGGACGGGAAATTCGTAGGTGAAGGTTTCGCGCGGGCGGATGCCGGGGAAGCTGACGCCGGGCACGCCGTCCATCTGGAAGGACAGGATCAGCCCGTGCCAATGGATCGAAGTATCCTCGTCGAGCGCATTGGTGACGTGGAGCCGGACATTCTGTCCCTCGCGCAGCCGGATGAGCGGCGCGGGCAGCGTGCCGTTGATCGTCACGGCGTGGCCGGTGCGACGGCCGACCGTGAAGGCGCTGTGGCCGATCGTCAGGCGGATGTCGTCGCCGAACAGGGTTGGCAGGGTGGGGCCGATACCAGCCGTCCCCGTCTGCGCCCATGCTGGAAAGAGTGAAGATAGTCCGAGGCCGGCTCCACTAAGGGCGGCCGCCCGGAGCAGAGCGCGGCGGTCAAGCGATACGTCTTGCATATGAGTTCCCCGGCCACGGATACGCAGCCTCTGCGAACGGCGCATCGGGAGAGGGGCGGCAGCGCCGCTCCCCTCCCGTCAGGCCGAACCGATCAGTGGTTCTGGTGACCTTGCGGCTGTGCGGGCGCGGGCTGGCGCTGGCCGGCCTGGCCCATCTCCTCGCAGCAATCCATCCGGCCGTTCCCGTTGCGGTCGGCGCAACAGGCGCAGCCTTCGCCATGCCCCTGACCCTGGGGCATGCCTTGATGGCCCTGGTGCTGGCCCTGCTGATGCTGGGAATGATCCGCCGGCTGGCCGGCGGGAGCCGTCTGCGCAACGGCAGGCGAAGCGATCGCAAGCGCGAACGCGGCAGCGATGAGTTTCATGTGCATTCTCCAAAATGAGTTCGAATCGTTCGATCGACTCTCAGGAGAAGCGCGGAGGGGGCGGGTCTGCCTCAGGATGAAGGCCGGGACTCAGGCTGGCCAAGCTGCTGACCTGCATGACACCATGCACCGCAGAGTGCGATGCGACGACAAACTCCGCAGTTGGGACGACGGAGCAAGCAATCATGCAATCGATGCTCGGGCTCCGCTGCCCGGTCTGATCCTGGTCCATGTCGGCACAATGCCCGCCTTGGGAACCGGCTTGGCCGTGATCCATAGCAGCCATGGGAGCGGCGCTAGACATTGCCATCGCCGCGTGACCGCTCATCATACTGAGCGGCGCGAAAAGCAGCGCGAGAATGGTCAAAACTCGCCAGAGGCGCGTTAGCGACATGCCGGTCAGTTAGGGACTTGAGCCGATCGTGGCAACTTCCAGCCGCTGGAAGCGCGCCAGTCGTTCACAGGCGGACGCGGAAAGTGCTTGACCTTCCAGTTACTGGAACTGGCACTGGAAGGGCACCACATGCGAATCGACAGGTGCCGAAATGGAAGAAAAGCACAGCTGCCACGATCATCACCATGCGGGTGACGCAGGTGCTTCGGACAAGGCCGTAGACCCGGTTTGCGGTATGACGGTCGATCCGGCGACAACGCCGCATCACGCGCGTCACGAAGGTCGCGAATATCATTTCTGCTCGGCCAAATGCCGCGAGCGCTTCGAAGCCCGCCCAGACATGTTCCTGGACGCGTCGCTGCGCGAGACGGCGCAGGGGCCGGAGAATGTGATCTACACGTGCCCGATGCACCCCCAGATCGAGCAGATCGGCCCCGGCACCTGCCCGATCTGCGGGATGGCGCTGGAGCCCAAGGGCGTCGCAGTCATCGACGGTCCGGCGGAAGAGTATCTGGACATGCGCCGGCGGTTCATCGTCTCGGCGATCCTGACCGCGCCCCTCGCGGTGCTCGTCATGCTACGTCATCTCTGGCCGATGTCCGTCCAAGCGTTCGGCGCGCGCACGCTGGATTGGGCCGAATTAGTCATCGCGACGCCCGTCGTGCTGTGGGGCGGCTGGCCGTTCTTCGTTCGCGGCTGGCAGAGCGTTCTGCGCCGTCGCTTTAACATGTTCACCCTGATCGCGCTCGGCACAGGTATTGCCTGGGCATACTCCGTTGTCGGCGCGTTGGCGCCGCAAGTCTTCCCCACCTCCTTTCGCACAATGCACGGCGGCGTCGGCCTCTATTTCGAGGCGGCAGCGGTCATCGTAACTCTGGTCCTGCTCGGTCAGGTTCTGGAACTGCGCGCACGGGAACGCACGGGCTCGGCGATCCGCGCTCTGCTCGATCTGGCACCCAAGACGGCCCATCTCGTGGAAGACGGGAAGGAGCGCACCATTCCTCTCGATCTGGTCCAGGCAGGTGATCATCTGCGGGTGAAGCCCGGTGAAGCGATCCCCGTCGATGGCACCGTCACGGAGGGATCGTCTGCGGTCGACGAGTCGATGCTAACCGGCGAGCCCATCCCGGTCGAGAAGGGGCCGGGCGATGAAGTGACCGGCGGTTCGATCAACGGCGACGGCGCATTCGTCATGACGGCGGAGCGCGTGGGGTCCGAAACCATGCTGGCGCGTATTGTTCAGATGGTGGCCGAGGCGCAGCGCAGCCAGGCGCCGATCCAGAAAAAGGTAGATGAGGTCTCCGCCTGGTTCGTGCCGGCCGTCATCGGCATTGCCATTCTCGCTTTCGCGATCTGGTCGTTCGCGGCACCGCCGCCCAGCGTGCCGTTCGCGCTCGTTGCGGCC
>JBFXHW010000382.1:0-3066 GCA_050176605.1 Sphingobium sp.
TCTTCCGGGACATCGGCATCGTTTCCGTCGTTCGGCTTTCGGGTGGACTGCTGCTGTTCATCAGCCAGATCTTTCTCGCCCGGTGGATGACGACGGAAGCGTTCGGGATCTACAGCTTCGCCTGGACATGGGTGGCGGTGCTCGGCTCGCTGGCCGGGCTGGGGCTGGCGGCCACCAGCGTCCGCTTCCTTGCCGGCTACCGGGCGCTCGGCGACCACGATCATATGCGCGGCCTTGTGCGGCACGCCTGGCGCGCGACGATGGGTGTATCGTTCCTGATCGCCGTCGCGGCATGGCTCATGTTCGAACTCGCGCTGCCGGACTCGCCCTATCTGCCCGCGCTTCGGGTGGCGATGCTGGCGGTGCCGGTGATGGCGGCGCTCAACATCGACGCAGCCTTCGCGCGCGGCATGCAGTGGATGAGCGTCGCCAGCCTCGCCGAACAGATCGGCCGCCCTGCGCTGCTGCTGCTGTTTGGCGTGATATTGGTCGAAGCTCTGGGCATTCGGGGCGCAGTGCCATTCGTGGCGGCATGCCTCGCGGCATATTTCCTGGTGACGTTCGTGCAGCACATCGTCGTGCATCGCCGCCTCGCATCGGCATTGGGCGGCGGCGCCAGGCGATATGACGGTGTGCAGTGGCGCAAGGTGTCGACGATGCTGCTGCTGCTGAACGGCGCGCAGATGTTGCGGATGAACGGCGATCCGATCCTGGTCGGCGCTTTGCTGGGGCCGGAAGAGCTTGGCATCTACATCGCGGCGGTGCGAACGGCGACGTTGGTGTCGTTTGTAATGACCATCACCAGCGTTGTGGCGCAGCCGAACCTGTCCGCGATCCACGCGCGCCAGGACGGCCAGGAACTCGATCGGTTTTTCGCGACGGCGCGGCGCTGGACCTTCATCGCTACGCTGGCCAGCGGTATTGTTCTTACCGTCACTGGCAAGCTCATTCTGGCACAGTTCGGTCCGGAATATGTCGCGGCCTATACGGCTCTACTGATCCTGCTTGCCGGTCACGTGGTCGCCGCCGCTTTCGGTCCGGTTACCAGCCTGCTGATCATGAGCGACCGGCAGCGGGCCGCCGCCGTCATTCTCGGCATTGCGACGCTGCTCAACGCCGTGCTGACGATATCGCTTGCCGGTCCTTATGGCGTGAACGGTGCGGCCCTGGCGAGCAGCATCAGTCTGATATTCTCGCAGGTGGCGCTTGTGCTGCTTCGGCGAAAGAGCGTCTGATATCCGGCGTCAGTGTACAGGCCAAACCGTGAGGATGAGCGGCACGCCTACGAGCAGCACGATGAGCGATAGCGGCGCGCCCAGCCGCGCATAATCGCTGAATCGATACCCGCCGGGACCCATGACGAGCGTGTTGCACTGATGTCCGATCGGCGTCAGAAAATCGCAGCCCGCGCCCACCGCCACCGCCATCAGGAAGGCGTCCGGTCGATAGCCGAGGTCATTCGCAAATGTGGCGGCGATCGGGGCCATGACCAGCACCGTGGCCGCGTTGTTCAGAAAGGGCGTCACGGCCATGGCGGCCACGAGGATGAGGCCAAGCGCGCCCCACACCGGCAATGCCTGCGCCGTCTGTGAAAGCCATGTCGCGATGAGGGTCGTGCCGCCGGTGGTTTGCAGCGCCTCGCTGACCGGGATCAGCGCGCCCAGCATGATCAGGATCGGCCATTCGACATTTTCATACGCTTCGCGCGGCGTGACCGATCCCGTCAGCATCATCAGCGCCGCTGCAGCAAAGAAGGCGACAGCGACGGGCACCAGTCCGGCAGCCGTCAACGCCATGGCCGCCGCCAGGATCGCGATCGGAAGCAATCCCTTGTGGATGCCTCCGAGACGGATGGCGCGCTCCGCAAGCGGAAGCAGCCCCAGCGTCCGCAAGCGCTCGGGCAGGACGTCGAGCGAGCCCTGCACGACAACGACATCTCCCGCCGCCAGCGACGTGTCGCCGAGCCGTTCCGTCATGCGGTGCCCGGCGCGCGAAATCGCGATGAGGTTGATGCCATGCTGGTCATGCAGCGCCATTGGGCCGGCGGCTTGCCCGATCAGGACCGACGCGTTCGTCACAACCGCCTCGATGACTCCCATGCTTTCACGGGCGGTTTCCTTCACCGTGCTTCTGTCCTGCCCGGTCAGTTCGAGCCCGCTTTTCGCGATGGCGCGTTCCAGTGCATCGGGCTCCCCCCGCAGAAAAAGCGTGTCGCCTTCCTCGATAACCGTGTCCGGCAGGGTCACCGCGCGCCGTCGTGTGCCACGCATCATCCCGGTGACGACCACCGCGCCGTCACTGGCGGTAACGAAATCGCCGATGGTGGATCCGGCAATCGAGGCGCCCACCGGCACTTCGGCTTCGGTATTATAATCGGCGATGTTGAGCGCCTCGCCGAGCGTCGCGGCGGCATGGCGGTCACGGGGGAGCAGGCGGTAGCCGAAGCGCAGGAAGATCAGCCCCGCCAGCGACAGGCCAAGGCCCACGGGCGCATAGTCGAACATGGCGAAAGGCTCACCGGTCATCTGCTCCCGGACACGCGACACGATGATATTGGGCGAGGTGCCGACAAGGGTGATCAAGCCGCCCAGCAGCGATCCAAACGACATGGGCATCAGAAAGACGGATGGGGAGGTCTTCGAACGCTTCGCCATCTTGATGGCAGCCGGGATCAACATGGCGAGCGCGCCGATATTCTTGACCAGCGCCGCCAGCAGCGTGACCGTGCCGACCAGCACGGTGAGCTGACTCCGTACCCGCGTGACGCGCTGCGCGACCCAGCCGAGCACGGTTTCGACTATGCCCGATCTGGATACGGCCGCGCTGACCACCAGCGCGCTGCCGACGATGATGACTATGTCGTCGCTGAAGCCGAGGAAAGCGTCCTTGGGATCAACCGTGCCCGCCGCGATCGATGCGAGCAGAGCAACCATGGCAACGATGTCGTAGCGCAACCGGCCCCATATGTTGATGAGCATCATTCCGCCGAGTATGAGGATGGCGAATATCTGTGGTTGTGTCATGCGCCCTCCGTACCGGAAAGCCCGAACGCGCGACGCGGCATTA
>JBFXHW010000383.1:0-3066 GCA_050176605.1 Sphingobium sp.
ACCGACGGCGGCTTCGATCTCAAGTCGACGGGCACCTTTCTCGACGGTTGTGTCGCAGGTGGAAACAAGCGCAACTACCGTTTCTGGAGCAATATCGAAGCCTATGTCCTGACCAGCCTGTCGCCCGTGAACCGAGGTGGAACGGGTCAGGCGGCTCACGTCCATGTCGTCGCGAACGAAACGCAGCCGGTCATCGAAATTGCAAAGCTGGTAGTCCGGAGCGAAAATGATGCACCGCTCATCTCTGTGGAAGGTCAGGGCGCTACGATAGTCATCGCAACGCACGACATCAGTGTTCCGCCTGGAACAGCGGTCTTCCAGGGCAAACCGGAAAACCGCATTGTCTGGAAATCCGAACCGCCGAGGTTGCAGCGCCTTCGACATGACGGCGAACGAACAGCTTTCCGGGGGAGGCGCGATTATCGCGACGTCACTTCGCTGGGAACCCGCGCTCCCTTGACCTGCGGCGAACGAAGGCAGGAATCATAGACCTCCAGCCACCGCCCGGTGATGACGTCCCAACTGAACTCGGCGCTTATCCTGGCCCGGGCGGCGGTGCGATAGGCCTCCGCTCTCTCGGGATCGGCCATTATCTCTTCCAGCCGCGCACGCAGATCCGCAACGTCCAGCACGCGGAACGTCATTCCCGCATCGCCCACCACTGTCTTGTTCGGCGGGATGTCGGAACTGATCACGCATGCGCCAAAGCCCATCGCGTCCAGCAACGAGAGGGACATGCCCTCGACCTCGGAAGGGAGAACATAACAATAGCAGTTGGCGTATAGCTCCTCGAGCAGAGCCTCGCTCACCTCGCCAAGAAACTTCACGCTGTCATCCCCGGCGGCCTGTCGCTTCAATCCCTCGGCATAATCCTTTGAATGCCAGGCTGGCCCGGCGATCAGCAACTTCATACCCCGCTTGTCGGCAAGGCCCATCCATGCCTCGATCAGCGTATGCACCTGCTTTTCGGGAACGAGCCGCGCGAGGAAAAGGACATATTTCCGCGCCTCGACGCCGAGGGCCTTGATCTGGTTTGGGGCGGGTTGCGGGCGCACTTCCACGCCGTTGGGAATATAGGTGACGTTCGTGCCATATTTCTCGTCGAGCCATTTCTTGAGGTCAGGCCCGACCACGACTGTCCGGTGCGGAAAACGCACGGCCGCCCATTCACCGAACTGCAGGGCAAGTCTGCCGAAAATGTTCCACTTGCGGCGCTGCCAGTCCATTCCATGAACGGTGACGACCGTCTTCTTGCCCAGCAGCCGGGGGATGATCGCGAGCGGCGCCGATCCGCTGCTATGGAAATGGATCACCTGATTGCGCCCGAAGGCTTCGCGAAAGGTAGCGATGATCGAGCGGCTGATCGTGTCGAGATATTTGCTGCGGATGCCACGGCTGTAGAGCAGGTTCACGGAACGCCATTGCCGGGGCTGGCCCTTGCCATCGCCAGCGCAGTGGACATCGATCTGATGCCCGCGCTCGGCAATGCGGGGCGCAACCGCCTCCACGACGCGCTCGACGCCTCCCCTGTGGTCGGGAATCCCGCGACTACCGATCTGGGAGATTCTCATCTGTCTCATGGCCGTTGTCCCCTGCGTTTCATCTGCAACCCGTTTTCGTTCACAAGAGCTGATCGATCATCCGGGGGTCATCCCAGGTGGCCTTCAGCGATCTGTCGATGTCATGCGTCGGCGCCCACCCGAAAAAGCTGCGCATGTCGCTATTGTCGGCGCACAGATGTGGCCGGTCGCTTGGGCGGACCTTGTCGGGATCGGTTTCGATAGTAACCTGATCGCCGATGATCGAACCGATGCGCTCAACCATCTCGTTGACCGAATATTCCATACCCGTGCCGAGATTGGCGACGACCAGCCTCCGGTCATCCGCAAGGGGAACGGTGGCGGCGGCGATAAAACCGGCGGCGGCATCGCCGACGAAGATATAATCACGCTTCGGTGTGACATTGCCGAGCCGCAGGGTGCGTTCGCCCTGCCTCAACTGCTTGACGATCTCGGGCAGCAGGTGCGGATTGGTTTCGCCGGGACCGACCACGTTGAACAAGCGAACGATACAGGCCTCGAAGCCGGTTTTGCGGGAATAGTACCGGACCAGTTCCTCGCCTGCGAGCTTGGTATGGCCATAGACATCCATCGGACCGATCGTGCCGGCGATGACGTGCGGTACAGAGCTTGGCGCATAGACGGCTGCTGTCGACGCAAACACGAAGCGACAGGACGACGGGCAGGAGGAGAGAAGGTTGACCGTTGCCTGCAGATTGATCGAGACCGCATCGTGCGGCAGGCGCTCGCATTCGGGAATGAAATGAACCGCCGCCAGATGGATGATCGCATCGGGCTGGAAGCGTTCGACCATCCCGGCAACGGCCTCGTGATCGCGCAGATCGATTTCCAGCAACTCCAGGGCGTCGCCCGCCAAGCCGGTGATACGCCACGGACAGTAGCGCAGATTGTCGGCAGCCAGCACCTCATGTCCCGCTTCCACGAGCTGACGCGCGGCCTCGATGCCGACAAAGCCGTTCGCACCGGTCAACAGGACCTTCATTCAGTTCGCTCCTTCTGTGACAAGATTTCGGCGCATGGCGCTTTTCAGCTCCGGCTTGACCGCCGGTCTTTCCGTTTGCGGCGCAAGCTGGCCAAAAAGGTCCATCAGATCGTCGATGTGACGGTCCGGCGAATGGACCCGTTCGGCGGTCAGGCGCGCCCCTGCGGCCAACCGGTCCCTTTGCGCCCGGTCGGCGACCAGATTCGCCATCTTCTCCGCGAGAACTTCCGGATCGCCCGGATGAAAGTGCAGTCCATCTTGATCGTCGGTTACGGTATGTTTCAGACTACCGATTGCCGACGCGATGACCGGGCACCCGCTCGCGAATGCCTCGACCACGGCGTTGGGCAGATTTTCGAACCAGAGAACCGGCATCACCGCGGCGTAGGCTCGCGCGAAGAGACTGGGAATCTCATCTGCTGGCGTTGGCCCGAGAAACGTCACCAGATCTGCGATACCGAGGTCCGACACGCGTCGTTTCAGACTTTCGACATAGGCCAGATC
>JBFXHW010000384.1:0-3036 GCA_050176605.1 Sphingobium sp.
GGCCTTGTAGAGCTTCTGATGCTCCTCGACCTTGTCCGCCGCCATTTGATGGACTTCGACACCGACAACGGTTCCGGCCTCGTCGATCACCAGACGCCGCACGGGGGCGTTCGCAATCAGTTTGGCCCCGGCATCGAGCACGGCCTTGCGCAGGCCCGCATAGAAAACATGGCCGGTATATCCACTGCCCACCGCGCGGTGGCCGCGCGGCGCGGGCTTGGCGACCGCTGCGAACTTCTCGACCTTCTCATTGCCGCAATAGAACAGGAACTTGCCTTCGGGCGGGTAGGTCGCCTTCCCTGTGTAGGTTGCGCTGCTATAGGGCACGAAGCGTGAGACCCAGGCGAAATTCTCCGCGCTGTTGTCGCAGAAACGCTTGAGCGTTTCGCCCGCGACGGGCGTTTCCTCGGCATCGAGATATTTGCGCATCTCTTCAGCGGAATCCTGATAACCAGCTTCTTTCTGGATATCCGTTTCGCACGCGTAATAGACACCGCCTGAATAGGCCGTGGCGCCGCCTCCGTCGAAGCGGTCAATCACGATTACGGATGCGCCCTGTTCTGCGCCTTCAAGCGCAGCAGAAGCTCCCGCCCCGCCGAATCCGACCACCACCAGATCGGCCTCTTCGTGCCATACGACGTCATTGGCCGTGGCAACCTGCAGCGCCGGCTCGATGTCCGTTGTTTCCATCAATCCAGTGTCGGTCATAGCGCGACCTCTCCTTCCCCGCGTTTCGTTGAACGCTGACGCACAATCAGGCCAATTCTACGGATGCTGCGGCCTCGCCGGAAACGCCAATCGTTTCGTCAGAACGATATTGATGTTCCAGAGCGCGCCAGCGGGGCAGCGCGCGGGCAAGACTACGATCCTTGATAGGACCATAGCCGCGAATTTCGTCCGGCACGGTCGACAGTGCGACTGCGGTCTCGAACTTGCCCGGCTTCAGATCAGCGATGACGGCCTCAATCGAAGCGCGGTAGTCGACGATCAGCTGGCGCTCCATGCGACGCTCGGCACTGTAACCGAACGGATCAGCGAAGCTGCCGCGCAGGAAGCGCAGGCTGGACAATATCGCAAACCCGGTTTTCATCCATGCGCCGAAACGCATCTTGCGCGGTTCGCCTGTCACGGGATCGACTTTGCTCAACAGCGGCGGCGCGAGGTGGAAATTGATCTTTCCGCCGGGCTCGAACGTGTCTTCAAGCTGCTTCCGGAACGCTGCGCTGGAATGCAGGCGACCTACCTCATATTCATCCTTGTAGGCCATCAGTTTGAACAGGTTTCGCGCCACGGCTTCGGAGAGACGTCCTTCGGCACCCATGGCGTCGCGTTCGGCAGCGCGCACCCGCCCCACAAAGTCGCGATATTGCGTGGCATAACCTGCATTCTGGTAGGCGCTCAGAAAGTCCGCCCGCCGGTCGATCAGCTCATCGAGCGTCGCAGGAGCCGTCGCTGTCTGCTCACTTCCCATCATGTTTCGCAGCGCCTTGGGATCATGGGCCGCGAGGCGGCCGAGCGCGAATGCCTGGCGATTCATGGGGACGGCGGCCCCGTTGAGCGCGATCGCACGATCGATCGCATCGGAGGTGAGCGGCAACAACCCCCGCTGGAAAGCAAAGCCCACCATGAAGAGATTCGTCCCCATCGTGTCGTTGAGCAGCCGCGCCGTGATGTCCGATGCGTCGATCGTATCGACATGATCGCTGCCCGCAGCAGCGCGAAGCCGCTTGACCAGTGCATCGATCGGAACCTCGAAATCGCGGTCCTTGATGAACTTCGAGGTGATCGTCTGGTGAGCATTGAGCACGATGTGCGTGCGATCACGCGCAATGACCGCCGAAGCTTCCTTGCCGACCGTCGTCACATTGTCGCAGCCGATGATCAGATCCGCGCCGGAGGGCGCAATCCGTGTCGCGTGCAGATCATCGGGCGTCGCCGCGATCCGCAGATGCGTGGTCACGGGGCCGCCCTTCTGGGCCATGCCCGTCATGTCGAGGGTGGAGCATCCTTTGCCCGAGGCATGCGCCGCCATTGCCAGGATCGCGCCGATCGTGACCACGCCGGTCCCGCCGACACCGGTCACGAGGATATTGCGCGGCTCGTCGAGGGAGGGTTGCAGCGGTTCCGGTAGCTGGGAAAAATCGAAGGTGATGCCGCTTCCGGCCCCCCCCCCCGCCTTTGCGCAGCTTGCCGCCTGTAACCGTGACGAAGGACGGGCAAAAGCCTTTGACGCATGAGAGATCGGTATTGCACGATGTCTGATCGATCCGGCGCTTGCGGCCGAACTCGGTGTCGACCGGCGTCACTGAAAGACAGTTCGACTTTACCGAACAATCGCCGCAGCCTTCGCATACCAGCTCGTTGATCAGCACGCGCGTTTCAGCTTTGGGGGCGGCCATCCCCTTCTTGCGCCTGCGCTTGGAAGCTGCGCAAACCTGATCATAGACGAGCACGGATACGCCCGGAACTTCACGCAACTCCCGCTGAACGGCGTCGAGATCATCGCGATGGTGGATGGTGACACCTTCGGCGAAGTCTTTGTGATCAGGATATTTGTCTGGATCGTCCGCCACAACGGCGATGCGTTGCACGCCTTCTCCGCGAACCATCTGTGTGATGCGCTGCGCGGTCAGCGTGCCGTCATGCGTCTGCCCGCCGGTCATCGCTACGGCGTCGTTGAACAGGATCTTGTAGGTCATCGTCATCCGGGCGGCGAGCGCGGCGCGAATCGCAAGCAGGCCGGAATGGAAAAAGGTGCCGTCGCCCATATTCTGGAAGATATGCTTCGTCGGGACGAACGGCGCCTGGCCGATCCAGTTCGCGCCTTCGCCGCCCATATGGGTATAGGTCGCGGTGTTGCGGTCCATTGCCTGCGACATCCAGTGGCAGCCAATTCCGGCCATCGCGCGGCTTCCCTCGGGAACGCGGGTCGAGCTGTTGTGCGGGCATCCCGAACAGAAATAGGGGGTGCGCTCGACAGGGCCGGGAAGAAATGCGTCCCGCTTCTTTGTCGCCGCCTCTATCTGATCGGCGATC
>JBFXHW010000385.1:0-2995 GCA_050176605.1 Sphingobium sp.
TCTCGGCGTAGTCCCGCCCACCGACCATGGCGACCACGGCACCATCCGGACGCATTGCGACCAATGCTGCCTGGGACGCGCCAAGGCGCTTGCCGTCGCGAGCGAGGGTCTGGCCTGCGATCCGTTCGGCGATACCTTGCAGCCTTGTGTCGAGTGTGGTGCGGACGCGCATCGGTCGCAGGGTCGTTCCCGCCACCTTGGCGAACTCATAACGGCCGATCCAATCGGCAAACCAGCTCGCTGCCGGTTCCGTTCGCTTGGACAAGCGAAGCACACCAACCTGAGCTTTCGCTGTGGCCGCGCTTGCGGCATCGATCATCTTTTCGCCGACCATGGCATCGAGCACCACGCTCGCCCGGCGTTCCGCGGCTTCCGGATTGCTTATGGGGTTGTAGCGCGTTGGCGCTTGAAAGAGGCCTGCAAGCATCGCAGCCTCGGCCAGATTGATGTCCTGCAGCTTCTTGTCGAAATAGTGCCGTGCGGCCGCGGACATCCCGTGCACGCCAGCACCGAGATAGACGGCATTCAGATAGCGCGTGAGGATTTCATTCTTGCTGAGGGTGGTCTCCAGCCAGAACGCCAGCAGCGCTTCCCGGAATTTTCTGCCGAAATTGCGATCGTTCCCCACGAGCTGCAGCTTCGCGAGCTGCTGGGTGATGGTGCTGCCGCCCTCCACGATGCCGCCGGCGGACCAGTTGACGTAGCTGGCGCGGGCGACCCCGCGCAGATCGATGCCGAAGTGATCGAAGAAACGGCGGTCCTCAATGCTGAGCACGGCCTTCACAAGGATGTCGGGGATTTCCTCGCGAGGCATGGCGTCACCGAGCGGACCCACGCGTCCCAGCGGGCGACCGTCGGCCGCTTCCACCAGTATCGAGGGTCCCTCGGATGACGCACGGACTTGCAGGGGGATTCCATGCAGGACCCAGAGCATGGCGCCGGCGCTCGCCACAAGAACGATCATGGCGCCAATGAGGACCGTAAACACAGCAGGGATTGAACGCCTGATATGTCGCAGAGCGCGGCGAAGCAAGACCGCGACGTCCGCGGCAAGGGAGGTCGCAAACTGTCTTGCCGCGACCTTTGTTCCGATATTTTGCCCGCTGGGCCGGGAAGGATCGTCCATCGACGAGGTCCTTGGTAGGTTACTGATTTCTCGGCGGCATTGCTACGTGGGTCGATTTGATGCCGGCGAGGTCGAGAGGAAGCCGGTCGACGACAACAACGGGTGTCCCGACGCCGACTCGTCCCGCCAGATCGGTGACGTGACCATTGCTCATCCGAAAGCAGCCCGAGGACGCCGCGCGTCCGATGGTGCGTTCGTTGTCAGTGCCGTGAATGCGATAGAGCGTGTTGCCGAGATAAATGGCTTTCGCGCCGAGTGGGTTGCGAATGCCCCCTGTCATCTTCTCGGGCAGGCGCGGGTCGCGCTCGCGCATTTCCGCCGGCGGGTACCAGTCGGGCCACTCCGCTATGCGGCTTATGAGTCCGGCACCGGTCCACGTGAAGCCCTCTCTTCCCACTGAGATTGGGTAAACGAGTGCCTCCGCGGGGGACTGAACCAGATAGAGCCGACGACCTGAGGTATCGATGACGATGGTGCCAGACGCATAGGCGCTCTCAAATGCAATGCGCTCAGGGGCAACGGGCGCAATGGCCGGTCGTGGGCCTCCGTCGAGAACTGCCGGTGCGCGCTCAAGACTGATAGGGGGTGGGCGCTCGAGCGGCTGGCGCTCGCGAGGCTGAGGCCTTTCGTAATTGGGCGCCACATAGCCCGGGCGATTCCAGGGCATCCAGTCCATGCGGTCCTGCGCCGATACCGGCGCGGCTGCGGCGGTGAATGCAAGAGCGGCTACCCAAAAGCGATAGATCAATTCGACCCCCGATACCGGCGCTGCACAACGATGGATCGTTGATGCACAAACGCCTGTCACTCCATGCGGTTGCGTGTGGAAGTTGACGGGCTGTCGGGCGTCATTTCGGCCGGACGGGGGTCCGGGGGGACCAATGCGTCGCCTACTGCATATCGATGGCGCCTAGGGGGAGCTTTCCTTGCGCATTGGCGGACACTTGAGCGCAAGGAAGGCAACGATGACCGCCTGTGCCGCCGCCATTGGGGGAATGACACCGTAGAGGCCAAGCACGGGGATGAACGTAACGCTGAGCGACACCCCCGTGATCAGCGACAGCAAATGGCTCTGCATGGTCCAATGATCCAGGCGGCGCGCATAGGCCGCGTTCTTGGCGGCGTCCGCCCAGATGCGGATTTGCAGGCACACGAGCATCAGGCCGAGCAAAGGCAGGTATTGCATCGCCAGCGGCTGCTTGGAGAACGGGATCAGAAAGTAAGCGGCGGGAGCAGCGATCAGCGACAGTAGCAGGCCGGCGGCATGGCTGCGCAAAAGGCTTTCGCGATAGAGAGACTGGAAACCGTCAGCGTCGCTGCTGCGCCCGGCACGGATGAGGCGCGGACGGTAGACCTGCAGGACGCCGGCGCCGACCAGATTGGCGACTGCACTTGCCATTTGCCAGAACAGGACGAAGACGCCGACGAGGTCCAAGGTAAGAAAGAGCGAAAGCAGATAGCGGTCGATATAGAGCGTGAAAACCGCCACTACCTCGGAGAAGTAGAGCCGCCATGACGCAAGGACGTTCTCCTTGAACCACGACCACCGAAGAGGCTTTCGAAACGCGTCAGCCCACGGCCACGCACGCGCCAGCCAAGCCGCAAATGCCAATGCCAGCAGGCTGCCGCAGATCCAGAACGCCAGCAGCCAATCCAGTCTGCGCAGGGCTGGAAAAATCAACGCCAAGGCAACGTAGAGATAGATCCAAGCGGCCGACTGGAAAGCGTAGAGCATGTTTGCGGACGCCGGGTAATCCAGGTTCGTCATGAGAGCGACGGCATCGCTGATCGCGTGCTCGACCATGATGACGATCACGACGAGCAGTGCGAGATACGCGTGCCCGAAGTACCAGCCCACCGCGCCGGCGG
>JBFXHW010000386.1:0-2987 GCA_050176605.1 Sphingobium sp.
GGCTCTTGTCGCTTCTAGCTAAATCCATATCTTTTTATCCTTCGAAAGCCGACAAGTACCTTCAGGATTGGGCAAGGCAGTACCGGGAATAGCGCCCCCGGCGATATTGACCCATCGCGCAGGTGGTCAATTGGATTCTTTTTGCTCAAGTCTGGCATTGCAGACCGACGTTTGCGAACACCTGCGAGCGACGAGCGTCAGAGTATCCGGTCACGAGTTGGGCGATGATCGTCGCGATCTTGTCACCGCCCTTGGCCGACGGTTCGATTGGGTTGGCATAGTCCGCTCGGTCGCTACAGACGAGCCTAAGATCAATCAACGGCAGTGCGCTGGTAAACGCGGCGCGGGTAATGACATCGTTGAAGACGGTGAGAGCGGTTGAGCAGAGGCGCTGCTCCGCTGGATCGTCAAAACGGCCGTCGTAGATGGTGCAGAGCGCGACCGGAACTCCTCGCCCGAGCACGGCATCGACCATCGAGTGGTAGTCCCGCGCAAACTGCTCGGATATTTCAGCGAACTTCGCCACCACCTCGCCGACGGACTCCGCCGGTTGGTGGAATATGTCGATGTAGGGCAGGGCATCGTTGCCGCCCGCACTGACGATGAGATGGCTGGCATCGTCGGGTACGGAGCCGAGTTGGCCTTCTACATCGCGAGCACACGACCCATCGACGGCGCACAGGCTCGCCTTCCAGGACCGCGGCAGCTTGGTGCGGAGCTGCCGCACGACATCGGGCTCGCCCGGAACGTATGTCGCGTTGTCAAAGATCGAGTCGCCGAGAAGAACGACGTGGCTCATGGATGCGCTTTCTCTCTCAAAGTTGCTCAGGGAAGCGTGTCGGTGGCCCCTAGGAGACTCGTACGGGGCTGGTTGCTGGCCTTGGAGCTTCCAGGCCGGGAACACTGAATGCCGCTGTGCGCATTCCTATGGACTCTGTGGCGTTTGGGTGCGGGGGATGAGTCTTCGTCGGATTCTAACTGGACGCCTTGCCGGATCGTCCGGCCAGCCGTTCAGCTCCCCTCTCTGCGACACGGCGTATGTCGTCGCCGCCCCCTATTTCTGAATCAGGTTCTATCCCGGTTTCTACCTGGCGATACTTCTCCCAGAAGCCCTCCCAATTGAACCACTGGCCGGGAGCCATCGGCCCGCGTTTGGTAGGCGTGATAAAGAACGCCAATTCAAATAGGTCCCTGTCGAGTTCCTCCGTACCTTGAGTCCTCAACTGTAATTGTGCCTCTCGCATGAGTTCATGAATTTCTTCCGGGGGAGCTTGGCGGACCTTCGAGGCAACGAGCGCGTTCACGAAGTCTACCTCCTCCTTGGAAATGCCTTCCTCGATCCACCAGTTTTCATCGTCTTCACCGGCCATCCATTTCCTCCCTGCTGTGGGCGAGCAAATTTGCGCTCAGAGAGGACGCTCGTCAAAGCGGTGGCGATGCGAGATCGTGTCAGAAAAGTGGCGCGTGAGGGCTCACTATGACAACAGGCGAAGCTCAGTTCCCGAAGACGCAGTCTTGATCCCGACAATGCCACCAGCAGCAAGCGCGTGGATCGCGCGATGTAATTCCGACGTGGACGTGCCGAGGGCCTTCGCGAGTCCGCGCTGACCGCTGCGAACGCTTCCTCCGTGCGCCTTCAGGTGCTCCAGCACGGCAGCCTTGAGGCCAGTCGCGGGTGGTTTAGCAGTCTCTTCGTCACCAGGGCGTTGTGCATTCGCTCTGGAGGTCTGGCCGCGATCCCGTGTCGGGACAGGCGTTCCATTGGTCAGCACGACAGCCAGCGCAGAGCCCACTTCGAGGGCCAGCACGGGGACCAACACGAGCCATTCGGAAAGCGTTCCGGCCTCGCTTGGAACACCTGCGGCGGCGAGATACGTCGCCAGAGCGGATGCGCCAGGGTCCGCCTTGGTGGGCGGCGGTGCCGATGCAAGGTCGCGCTCGGCGTCGCGGAGGGCCACCTGCAACCGTTCTCGACGGACCGTCGTCCCGGCCTCGGCGGTGAGGGCGGCGATCTCGGCGCAGACGCGGCGCGTGATGGGGCCGTATCCGGGAGCCGACGTGTCCTCGCACGAGGCGAGCTTCGGCGTCGTCTTCAGGCGCTCAATCTCGGCGTTAAGCGTGGCCACGGGGCGCGTCAGCGGGAGAGCGTCAAGCTCGCGCTGGGCAGCATCGTAGCGGGCCTTTGCAGCGGCCACGGTGTCGCTTGCTTGGGCACGTTGTGCGGCGACGTCGGCGCGGCTTGCAGCCATCAGTGAGAGTTCTGCCGTGAGGCTGTACGCGACGGCGACGACGGCGACGACGGCGAGCACGGCGAGGGCAACGGCGCGGAATGGAGACCATGAGCGCAGCGCGGCGAAGACGCCCTCGACGGCAAACGGCTTCGCGCCCTCAAGGCCGAGCGCCATGAGGACGGAAAGGGCGCCGAGAAGCGGCCCGTGGTGACTGCCCGTGGTCCATGCGTAGTACGCGCCGAAGCCTGCCGAGGCCACGACGAGCGCGGCGGCCGAGGTGCCGGTGATAATACGGTGCACGTTCATGATTGACCTCTCTCGGAGGTGTCATCGTCCCCGCGCGATTGCGTCGTCGGGACGGGGATTTTGCGGATTGCCTCTGCCATCTTGGCGAGGCTGATCTTTCGGTAGCCAGCGGCGGCGCTTTGATCGGTATGCCCTTGGATCGCGTCGGCAACGCTGTCTTGAATGTCGAGGTCCGCGCATTTGCTCTTGAACCAGTGACGGAAGGCGTGGTTCGGGGCCTTGCGCTTGTCCTTGAAGCCTTGCTCCCTGATCCACTCGCGGACGCGGTTGATCGCGCCGTCTGAGGCGTGACCAGCCGTCTCCGACTTGCGCGGGCGCGGCTTCGCCTTCGTGTCTCCGTAGAACAGAGGACCGCCTTTCGGGCGGCTCTTGGCGAAGGCGAGGAAGCCGCGTTCGATGATCGCCGGGTGCAGCGGCACATCGCGTTCCGAACCCGCATTCTTGATCGTG
>JBFXHW010000387.1:0-2985 GCA_050176605.1 Sphingobium sp.
CCATCTGCTGACCTCCATGAAAACCCCGACCCTGATCCGCTCCATCGATGCCGATCTGGAAGCGGGCCATGCCGCCGTCATCCAGATCGTCTCGACCGGCGAAGCCCTGATGGAACGGCGGCTGTCCGAGATTCCCACCGAGGAATGGAACGATATTTCCGTCGATGTCACGCCGAGGGAGTATGTCGGCTCGTATTTGCAGCATTCCTTCCCGGTGCAGCTCTATGAACCCTTCACGACAAGCGAAGGCGACCTGTCGTCACGCCCCGTCTTCCGTGATGGTCAGCCGGTGGAATGCCGCGAAGCCGTAGCCCGGCGCGACGAGATGCTGGAGCAGTTGGGTTCGCTTCCGCCTGTCCCCGGTGCGCTCGACCAGATCGTCCAGCGTTTCGGCACGGATATGGTGGCGGAGGTCACAGGCCGTTCACGCCGGATCGTGCGCAAGGGCGACGGTGTATCGGCACGTCTTGCGGTCGAAAACCGCGCGCCTTCTGCCAACCTTGCCGAGACCTCGGCCTTCATGGATGACCAGAAGCGCATCCTCGTGTTCTCGGATGCCGGTGGCACCGGACGCAGCTATCACGCCGAACTCTCGGCGAGAAACCAGCGGCTGCGCGTGCATTACCTGCTGGAGCCAGGCTGGAAGGCCGATGCCGCCATTCAGGGGCTGGGCCGCACAAACCGGACCAATCAGGCGCAACCACCGCTGTTCAGGCCCATCGCCACGGATGTCAAAGCCGAGAAACGCTTCCTCTCGACCATCGCCCGCCGCCTCGACACGCTGGGCGCGATCACACGCGGCCAGCGCCAGACCGGCGGCCAAGGGCTGTTCCGTCCCGAGGATAATCTGGAATCCGCCTATGCGCGTGATGCGTTGCGCCAGCTCTATCTGCTGATCGTGCGCGGCAAGGTCGAGGGATGCTCGCTCGAACGGTTTGAATCGGCCACTGGCCTGAAGCTGATGGACAGCAATGGTGTGAAGGACGAACTGCCGCCGATCACCACCTTCCTCAACCGCCTGCTGGCGCTGACCCTCGAGTTGCAGGGCATCCTGTTCTCGGCCTTCGAGCAGCTTCTGCAGGCGCGGATCGACGGGGCCATTGCATCCGGCACCTATGACATGGGCCTGGAAACGCTGAAGGCCGAAAGCTTCATCGTCACAGACCGGCAGGTGATCCACACCCATCCGGGGACTGGCGCGGAAACCCGGCTCCTGACGCTCACCGAGCGCAAGCGCAATCAGCCGGTCACGCTCGATGCCGCCCTGGCTGAACTGGATGATCCCCGCGCAAGATTGCTCATCAATGAGCGATCCGGTCGTGCCGCCGTGCAGATCCCGACCACCAGCGTCATGCTGGATGATGGCGAGGTCGAACGGCGCGTGCGGCTGATCCGGCCCATGGAGGCGATGAACATTCCGGTGCGGGCGATGGGCGAAACCCACTGGATCGAGGCCGACCGTGCCGCCTTCACGGTGGCCTGGAAGACGGAACTGGCCGAGGTGCCGGAGTTCACCGATAATATCCTGCATATGGTGACAGGGCTGCTTCTGCCAATCTGGAAACGCCTGCCGCAGGACTCCTCCCGCGTCTATCGGCTCCAGACCGATGAGGGCGAACGCATCATCGGTCGCCGGGTATCGCCGGCATGGGCTACCAATGCCTCGACCAGTGGCGTCACCAGCAGCCTGACACCGGATGCCGCCTATGCCGCGCTGATCGAAGGTCGCACGATCATTGATCTCGCCGAAGGGCTGCAACTGCGCCGCGTCCGGGTCATGGGCGCCAACCGCATCGAACTGACCGGCTTTACTGACGCAATGCGCGACCGGCTGCGGGCCTATGGCCTCTTCAGCGAGATCATCTCGTGGAAGCTGCGCTTCTTCGTGCCGGTCGGCGCGATGGGACCGGAGATCACAGGCAAACTGCTTGACCGCTTCCCGGCCCTGCGCATCGGTGAGCGGGAGGCCGCATAATGGCGCGTCTCAACGCTTCCGAACTGGCGCAGCGTCTCGGCCGGCAGGCCGAGGCGGTGTGCCGTCACTATCTCTCGAATGGTCGCAAACAGGGCAATTACTGGCAGGTTGGCGATGTCCGAAACACAGCTGGCCGATCTATGTTCGTCCGGCTGCACGACAACGTGAAAGGCATTGCCGGTAAATGGCAGGACTCGGCCACGGGTGAATATGGCGATCTGCTGGACGTGATCCGGGATTCGCTCGGTCTGATCGACTTCGCAGACGTTGCCGAAGAAGCCCGGCGCTTCCTCAGCCTGCCGCATCCTGAACCGCAGCCACCATCCCGTCCGTCCCGAACGCCAGCACCATCGGGATCATCCGAGGCCGCACGCCGCCTCTGGCGCATGACGCAGCCGCTGATCGGCAGTACCGCAGAAGCGTATTTACGCGGACGCGGCATTACGGATTTACGCCAGACCGCAAATCTGCGCTTCCACCCCAACTGCTACTGGCGGCCCGAGGACGATGGCCCGACCGAAACTTGGCCCGCGATGATCGCCGCCGTCACCGACCTCGATGGCAGGATTACCGGCGCACACCGCACATGGCTGGCCCCGGACGGTTGCGGCAAGGCACCTGTCGATCCGCCGAGGAAGGCAATGGGCGACCTGCTCGGACATGCAGTACGTTTCGGTGATGTGCAGGATGTCATGGCGGCGGGGGAAGGTATCGAAACCATCCTGTCGCTGCGTCAGGCACTGCCCACCATGCCGATGGTTTCAGCACTCTCGGCCGGACACCTCGCGGCCATCCTGTTCCCGCCGCAACTGCGCCGGCTCTATATCGTCCGCGACAACGATCCGGCAGGTGACAGCGCCCGCGATAGCCTGGTGGACCGGGCGCACGAGGTCGGGATCGAAGCCATCACGCTCTCGCCCATGATGGGGGACTTCAACGAAGTTCTCGCAGCTTACGGGCTGGATGCCGTTCGGGCAGAGAGCCGGGTGCAAATCGCGCCCGAGGACGTC
>JBFXHW010000388.1:0-2978 GCA_050176605.1 Sphingobium sp.
CTTGTCTCGCCGGGCGCCGCACCTTGTTCGGCGGCATGGACCCGCTCCACCAATGTGCGATATCGCTCGGCCAGCGCCTTATCCTGATAATCCGAAAGATGCTCCATCCGGTGCGCCACGACATCTTCCCATGTGGAATGAATGGCCGCCGGCTGATCGCTCGCGGCAGTGGCGAGCCCGTTTACATAATCCGGATCGACGCTGAATAGCCGCCCCAGCCGCAACGCCCGCAAATTGAAGGACACCGCGATGCCGTTAAGCTGGATGGCCTGTTCAATCGCCGCGACGCCGACCGGAAGAAGACCTTTTTGCGCGGCAACGCCCACCATGAAAAGATTGGCGCCGATGGTATCGCCAAGCACGCCCAGCGCAAGACCGGACGCATCCACCGTATCGACCTGGTCGGCACCCAACAGTCGCTTGAGGCGGCCTTGCAGCGCGAATTTATCGAACTCGGCGTCGCGGTCGAACTGGAAGGCGACCGTTGCCGTCACGTTGGAATTCGCTAGTACCCGCGTGCGTCCCGCCTTGAACGTGTTCAAGGCCTCGGGCGCGAGACCTGCAACCATGTCGAACGCGAGAACAAGATCCGCAGATTCCTGTTTGAGGCGCTGGGTGGTGATCTGCTCTGGCATGTCGGCGATACGCACATGGCTGTAAACGGCGCCGTTTTTCTGACTCATGCCGGTCATGTCGAACAGTGACATAGCCTTGCCTTCGATATGCGCAGCCATGCCGATGATTGCCCCAATCGTCACGACACCCGTGCCGCCGATACCCGTAACCATCATGTTGAAACCATCCGCACCGATCGAAGCCGTGCCGGGTTCAGGCAGCATGGCCAATCGGGCCGGATCGATTTCCGATGTATCGGGCTTGCGCGGCTCCGCACCCCTTACCGTTATGAATGAGGGGCAAAAACCGTTGACGCAGCTATAATCCTTGTTGCAGCTCGATTGATCGATCGCGCGCTTGCGACCGAATTCGGTCTCGACCGGTACAAGGCTGACGCACGTCGACTGGACAGAGCAATCGCCGCAACCTTCGCATACGGATTTGCTGATGAACAAGCGCTTTGCCGGATCGGGAAAAGTACCCCGCTTCCGCCGCCGCCGCTTTTCCGCCGCGCAGGTCTGCTCATAGATCAAAACCGTGCATCCGGGCGTATCGCGCAATTCCTTCTGCACGGCGTCCAGCGTATCGCGATGGCCGATGATGACGCCCTCCGGCATCTTCGCGGCATCGTGCCGTGATGGATCATCGCTGAGCACGACGATGCGATCGACGCCCTCGGCACGCACCTGATATGCGATCTCCGCAACCGAAATGGGTCCGTCGACCGGCTGGCCGCCCGTCATGGCAACCGCATCATTATAAAGGATCTTATAGGTGATGTTGACCTTTGCGGCGACCGCCGAACGGATGGCGAGCAAGCCGGAGTGATAATAAGTGCCGTCCCCGATATTCTGGAAGATATGCTTCGTATCGGTAAAGGGGGCGAGGCCTATCCAGTTCCCACCCTCGCCGCCCATTTGCGTCGGAAGCAACGCAACATGCGGACGAACGAAATTGACCATCGTATGACAGCCAATGCCTGTCATGCTCATGCTGCCGTCAGGCACTGTGGTGGAACGATTGTGAGGGCAGCCGGAGCAGAAGAAGGGCGACCTTTTGGGGATCGTGGCTATTGGCGCTGCAAGCGAGCCGGGCAGCGCCTGTACGGCCACGCGCGAAACATCGTCGGCCATTCCGAGCGCCTCAAGCCGGCTTGCGATCGCGCGGGCAACGATCACGGGATCGAGTGACAGGACTGACGAAAGCAGGGTTTCGTCGGTTTCGGTCCGCTTGCCAACCAGCCTCGGCCGACGCGCTTCGTTGACGATCGCTTTCGCGACCTGATCCTCGATAAAGCCGACTTTCTCCTCAACAATGAACAGTTCGCTCTTGCCGGCGGCAAACGTGCGAACGCCCTGCGGCTCAAGTGGCCAGATACACCCGACCTTGTAGACGGCGATTCCAAGCGCTTCCGCGCGACGAGCATCGATTTGCAGCAACGCCAACGCTGCCCGCACATCTTCGTAGCTCTTGCCGGCAGTGATGATACCCAACCGTGCGTTGGCGTTCCCGATGGTTATTTTGTTGAGCGCGTTGGCACGCACGAACGCATGCACCAACGGAAGGCGATGCTCGATAACCACCTGCTCTTCACGAAGCGGGTTGAAGGCACCATGTTCGATATGGACATTCGTGTCATCCGGCCGGGGAGGCAAGATGGCGGTTTCGGCAAGGCGATCAAGATCGACGGTCGCTGTCTGCTCGACGACCTCATTGACGCACTTTATACCCACCCAAAGGCCAGTATAGCGCGAAAGCGCATAACCGATCAGGCCAAACGCCAGCAGTTCCTCGACATTGGACGGATAAAGCGACGGAATAGAGCTCGCAGACACCGCCTGCTCGCTGTGATGGCAGACGGTGGAGGATTTACCGGCATGATCGTCCCCATAAAAAATGAGAGCGCCGCCATTGGGATGCGTTCCGGCGTAATTGCCATGCTTGAAGGCATCTCCGGACCGATCGACTCCCGGTCCTTTGCCGTACCACGCCGCGAACACGCCATCGAAGCGCGCGCCGGCGACGGCATCAATCTGCTGTGTGCCGCGCACCGCGGTCGCGGCGATATCCTCATTGACCCCCGGCTGAAATACGATGTCATGATCTTTCAGGCGCTTGCCCATCGCCCAAAGCGCATCATCGACATTACCCAGGGGTGAGCCCCGATAGCCGGTGATATAGCCTGCCGTGTTCAGCCCGTTGCGGCGGTCACGTTCCTTTTGCGTGAGCAAGATCCGTCCGATGCCCTGTGAGCCATTAATGACAATGCGACCGCTTTCCGCGGTCCATTTATCATCCAGTGTGATGGGCGTCACATTTTCGCCAACAGCGTGCTTTCCCAAGACTCGTCTCCTTAGTAAACA
>JBFXHW010000389.1:0-2961 GCA_050176605.1 Sphingobium sp.
TGTTCGAGATCCGGACGCTCGACAAACGCATCCGCATAACCAACAACTGCATATTGCTTGCGGTGCTGAGCGCCCTCCTGATCTGCATGGTAGTGATATTGCTGTTCGCCAATCAGCTTTTCCAGAACCGCCTGGAAACACCGATCGCGCTCATGTTCGTCGGTGCGATGTTCACGATCGGGCTCGCCTTTGCTCTCTTCATCGTCGAGACGCGGCTTGGATCGTCTGTCGTGCGTATTCGCACGGAAATTCTCTATCACCGGGAACAGGGCTGACGCGGTCCCGGCGGGCAGGGATCAGGCCGATACGTTCGCGGGCGGCTTGGCCGCATAATTTTCCATGATCTGGCGGATGTCCGCGTCGATGTTCCTTATGCCCTTCGGCCCGGTCGCCACCATAACCGTATCACAGGTCGCAACACATGTGCCCTGCTGAAACGCTGCCGACAGAAGGTTCCAGCTGCTGTTGCCGATTCGACCGATCCCGCTGCATATCACCAGGTCGTGCGGAAAGTGCGCCTCCTCGACATAGTTGAGGTTAACCGCAGCAACGAGCCACCGGACGCCAAGATCAGCGGGGTGGCGCCCGAACAAATGATGGAAGTGGATGCGCGCGGTCTCGAACATGCCAGCCATCGCGACATTGTTGATATGGCTGAGCGGATCCAGATCCTGGTAACGGACCTGAAGGGGCATGGACACCGGATAACTGCTGGTTTGAAGACGCCATAATTCCGGCTTTGCCATGATTTGCCCCTTGTCGTTCCACTCTCGGCCTGGCTAGATTGACTGCGCAGCTCGAACGGCCGGAACAATATATCAAGTGGCGGAAAAAGACACACCAAAGTGGACCGTTGCCCTCCGCTGCACCGCTCAGCTTGGAGAATGTCCGCGCTGGCATGCCCAGGAACGCATGCTCTATTGGGTGGATATCGGCAGATGCGAGCTGCACCGATTCGACCCTGCGAAAGAAACGGACGAAAAGCTGACACTGGATCAACCTGTCGGTTGCTTCGCTTTCACGAGCGACGGGGGGCTGTTGCTGGGCATGAAGGATGGATTTGCGAGGATGGCCCGATGGAGCAGTCGTCCGGAACCCTTCGGCGAACAGATACTGGCCGGAAGTGCGCATCTCAGGATGAACGACGGTCGCACCGACAATCAGGGCCGGTTCTGGGCGGGTAGTGTCGACATGAAGAAGGAAGCGCGCGATGCTGCGCTCTATTGTCTCGAGCCGGACGGAACGATCCGCACAATCGAAAACGCGATGCTTACGTGCAACGGCGCGGCCTTCAGCAACCACGGCAAGCGCTTCTTCCACACCGACACGCCGAGCCACGCTGTGAGAAGCTATGATGTCGACGGCGCGGCAGGCGTTCTTCGGAACCGGCATATCTTCCATCAGTTCCCGCAAGGGCATGGACGACCCGATGGCGGCTCCGCCGATGCCGATGGGCATTACTGGACCGCGCTGTTTGACGGCGGCCGGGTTGTTCGCCTCTCGCCCGAAGGCGAGATTGTTCAAACGGTCGACCTTCCGGTCAGCCGGCCGACAATGATCGCATTCGGCGGGGACGATCTGCGGACCGCCTATGTTACAACGGCCAGAACCGGCCTAGATACAGCGCAAATCGAACAGGAACCGTTGGCGGGATCCATCTTCTGTTTCCGGGTCGAAACACCCGGTCTGCCGGAACGCCCCTTCGGAGGCAGCCATCGGTAGCCCAGCCAAGGGGATATCTGATTTCCCTGCTTCACGCGATGCAAGCTTTTACATCCCTTTCGCCGCAAAATTAAGATTTCCGTTAACCTCCTCCATTTACTAAAGGGGGGATCGGCTCCGAGTAACGGGGCGCGCAAAGGGGCAGCGCGAAGTGGGGAGAAAATCAGGGATGCGCATATTGTCCGCACTGCCGGCAGCCATGATCGCTATTCTTGGCGTGCTGCATTCCGGCAGCGCCCATGCCGGCGGCTTCATGCTGCAGGAACAGTCGCAGGTCGAAATCGGCCGCGCCTTTTCCGGCGCGGCGGCAAGCGCCGATACTCCCTCGACAATCTATTACAATCCGGCGGGGATGACGGAACTGGACGGCATCCGGATTTCGGCTGGCGCCGCGATGCTGTTCATCGATTCACACCAGTCCAACCAGGGCTCCACTCGCACCGGACCGCCCCCCATTCCTGCGCTGGCGATCGGTGGCGGCAATGGCGGCAATCCCTTTGCGTCCATCGCTGTCGTACCGACCAACTACGCGTCCGTGCAGGTGAGTGATCGTCTGTGGCTGGGTTTCGGGATCAATGCTCCCTTCGGGCTGAAGCTGGATTATGCGAAGGACTTTTTCGGTCGCTATGATTCGCTCAGCTCCAACCTGCTGACGCTCGATGCCCAACCCAGCTTCGCCTACAAGCTGAACGACACGGTCTCGATCGGAGGCGGCATCGACGTGCAATATGTCGATGTGACGCTGAAGAGTGCGCTGCCCAATCTCGACCCTGCGGCCGTGGACGGGATGACGAATGCCAATGGCGACGACATATCGCTCGGCTGGAATGCCGGGATATTGCTGAAATTGCGGGGCGGCACACGGTTCGGCCTGCATTATCGCTCGCGCGTCAAGCACGACCTGAAGGGGACCAATATCAACAGCGGACTCGCCAGCCCCCTTGCCGTGCTCAACAGCTCGCTGCCGATACGTGCGCCGCTGACCCTACCCGATTCGGCAACCGCCAGCCTGACGATACCGTTGGATGGCGACACACAGTTCATGGCTACAGGGCGTTATTATAATTGGTCCCTGTTCCAGGACCTGAAAGTGGTCTTCCCGAGTGGAGCGGTGGCCTCGAAGCATTTCGGCTATCGCGATAGCTGGAGCCTGTCGCTGGGGCTGGAGCGGCGGGTCAACGACCGGCTGACGCTGCGTGGCGGCGGCATGTTCGACAGGACACCGACCAATCCCTCTTA
>JBFXHW010000390.1:0-2956 GCA_050176605.1 Sphingobium sp.
TCGCCCGCCTCGGTTCGCTGATCGACCCCGATCCATGGTTCCCCCAGCGCGTGAACGTCAATTTCGCGCAAGTAACCGGCGAAAACGCGATCCGCCTCGTGGTCTGGGAGCGCGGCGCGGGGCTCACCCGTGCCTGCGGCACGGGTGCCTGCGCCACGGCGGTCGCGGCGATACGACACGGCCTTGCGACCGGGCCAGTGACTGTCTCCCTGCCCGGCGGTGATCTCGTCATCGACTGGCGGCAGGGCGGACATATCCTGATGACCGGCCCAGCGACCCATGTGTTCGACGGCGAGGCGGACTGGGAGCTCTTTTGATGGTTGATCGGCGCCAGCCCTCACCGAACAGGTTGAGCGGCCCGGAACTCATCACCTTCGGCTGTCGTCTCAACATCGTCGAGAGCGAGGCGATGCGAACGCTCGCCCACGGCCGCGACGATCTGGTCATCGTCAACAGCTGCGCCGTCACCGGCGAGGCCGTTCGTCAGGCGCGCCAGGCCATCCGCCGCGCCCATCGGCGGCGGCCCGATGCGCGCATTATCGTCACCGGCTGCGCCGCACAGACTGATCCAGCCACGTTCGCCGCAATGCCCGAAGTTGCGCAGGTGCTCGGCAACCGGGAGAAGATGGAACGCGAGTCGTTCGCCCCAATCCCGGCGCGCGTGCGCGTTTCCGATATCATGCGGGTCCGGGAAACCGCACCGCATCTCGCCACCGGCTTTGCCGACCATGCGCGCGCCTTTGTCGAGGTACAGAATGGCTGCGATCATCGCTGCACCTTCTGCATAATTCCCTATGGCCGGGGGAACAGCCGTTCGGTTCCCGCCGGCGCGGTGGTGGACCGGGTGAAGGCCCTCGTCGACGAGGGCTATCGCGAAGTCGTGCTGACCGGCGTCGACGTCACGAGTTACGGCGCCGACCTTCCCGGCCAGCCCGGTCTCGGCGGCCTCGTAGAGCGCATCCTCAAGCTTGTACCTGCACTGCCACGCCTGCGCCTTTCCTCGCTCGACAGTGTGGAGATCGACGACCGCCTGTTCGCGCTGGTGACGCAGGACCAACGGGTGATGCCGCACCTTCACCTCTCGCTTCAAGCGGGCGACGACATGATCCTGAAACGGATGAAGCGCCGTCATGCCCACGCGGACGCCGTGCGCATCGTCGAACGATTGCTGTCCGCGCGGCCGGAAATCAGTATAGGCGCTGACATCATCGCCGGCTTTCCGACCGAGACGGAGGCGATGTTCGCCAATTCGCTCGCGCTGGTCCGTGACTGCCATATCGTCCACGGCCACATCTTCCCCTATTCCCCCCGCGAAGGAACGCCCGCCGCGCGCATGCCGCAGGTCGACCGGGCCGTGATCAAGGACCGCGCCGCGCGTCTGCGGGAAGCCTGCGCCGACAATCGCTGCCGCTGGCTTCAAGGCCTCGTCGGGTCGCAACAGTCCGTTCTGGCGGAGGGCGACGGATTGACCGGCCATGGCGAAAATTTCGCTCCGGTCCGCTTTTGCTCGCCCCGCACGCGCGGCGAAATTTACGGCGTGACGATTGCCGGGGTTGAGAAGGACGCGCTGATCGCGCAAGAGGCGGAATGAACGAATCCAGAAGCTGGCGCGACCGCCTTTTCGGCGGCCTCAAGCGCACATCGGAAAAGCTGGGCGACAACCTGACCGGGCTGTTCGCCAAGCCGCTCGACGACCAGACGCTGGACGAAATAGAAGAGGCGCTGATCGTCTCGGACCTCGGCCCCGCCATGGCCGTGCGCATTCGCGAAAAGCTCGCCGCTGGACGCTACAAGGCGATGATCACTGAGGAATATCTGCGCGAGGTGATCGCCGAAGAGGTCGAGAAGGTGCTGCGCCCGGTAGCGAAACCGTTGGAGGCAAAGGACATGCGCCCGCAGGTCATCCTGGTCATCGGCGTCAACGGGTCGGGCAAGACCACAACCATCGCGAAACTCGCCAAGCGTTTTCAGGAGCAGGGCAAATCGGTGATGCTGGCCGCCGGGGACACGTTCCGCGCGGCCGCCATCGGGCAGTTGAAGATATGGGCAGAGCGCATCGGTGTTCCCATCGTTTCCGGCAAGGAAGGCGGCGATGCGGCTGGCCTTGCGTTTGAGGCGGTGCGGCAGGCGACCGAGCAGGGAATCGACATATTGATCGTCGATACCGCCGGGCGGCTTCAGAACCGGGCCGAACTGATGGACGAACTCGCCAAGATCCGGCGCGTGCTCGGGCGGCTCGATCCGGCGAGCCCGCATGATGTCGTGCTGGTGCTCGATGCGACGACCGGCAACAACGCGCTCAACCAGATCGAGGTGTTCCGCGAAGTGGCGCAGGTGACGGGCCTTGTCATGACGAAGCTCGACGGCACCGCGCGCGGCGGCATGCTGGTTGCGGCGGCAGAGAAATATGGCCTGCCGATCCACGCGATCGGCGTCGGAGAGACCATTGACGACCTGCGGCCGTTCGACCCGGCCGACATGGCCCGCGCGATAGCGGGAAGCGCTTATGCCTGAGACCACACCACCCAAGGCCGCGCATGGCGGCAACCTCTCCCTCGCGCTCGATTTCGGGCCGTTGCTGGTCTTCTTTCTGGCCTTCAAGCTGAAAGGCGCGATCGTAGGCACCGGCGCCTTCATGGTGGCGATCGTCATCGCGCTTATCATCTCGAAAGTGAAGATTGGCCGTGTGTCGCCAATGCTATGGCTGTCGGCGATCCTGGTATTGTTCTTCGGCGGGCTCACCCTCTATTTCCACGACGAACGTTTCATCCAGATCAAGCCGACGATCATCTACAGCTTCTTCGCCGCCCTCCTGCTGGGCGGCTTGATGCGCGGAAAGTCTCTGCTCAAATATCTGCTGCAGGCGGCCTATGACGGGCTCTCCGAGGAAGGCTGGCGCAAGCTCTCGCGCAACTGGGCGCTGTTCTTCGTCGCGATGGCGATCGCTAACGAGGCG
>JBFXHW010000391.1:0-2939 GCA_050176605.1 Sphingobium sp.
TTCCGGGGAGGTCTCACCCCCTGCTCTCGGACAAGGCGCGAAAGCCGTCAATAGCGTTATGTGACCATCGATGCTTGCGTGCGTGCGTGGATTAGCGCACCGTTTCGCCTTGGGCGGGAGAGAACAGACCATGCGTAAATATCTGGTGGTGCTCGACGAGACGGACGAAGCGCGGGTTGCGCTCCGGTTTGCCGCGCGCCGCGCCAGCAAGACGGGCGGCACGGTCGAGATGGTGGTTTTGATCACCCCGCCGGAGTTCGTCCAGTGGGGCGGAGTGCAGGCGGCGATGGAAGAGGAAGGTCGCCTGCGCGCTGAGGCGATGATCGCTCAGGTCGCCGGTGAGTTGATGGAAGAAATGGGCGTTCGCCCCTCCATTCTGGTCGAACGTGGCGAGCCGGTTGCTGTCGTGAAGAAGCTCCTTGCGGAGCGCAGCGACGTGGCCGCGCTGGTCGTGGGCGCCGCTGCAACGGGATCGCCCGGCCCACTGATCGCCTATATTTCAACGGAAGCGGGCAGCCTGCCTTGTCCGGTGATGATCATCCCCGGCAAGCTCGACGACGAAGCGCTGGATCGACTGAGTTGAGCCGCCTCAACCCTTCTTGACCGGCACTCTGCCGATCACTTTGGGCGGCGTTGTGGACCGTGGCTGCTCCTTCACGCGCGGACGCGTCTTGTAAACCGGCGCGGCGGTCGGCGCAGCATTTTCATGATAGGTGGTCGTGCTGGTAACCATCGGTTGCGGCTGGAAGGTGATGGTCGTCGTCGAGCCCGGCGGAACGACGATCACGACATTGCCTTTTGGATCGATCGTCTGATTGCCGGGCCAGGCCCAGATTTGCCGGTCGCTATGCGCGCTCCCGCCCGACCATGTCACTTCATCGTCATAACCATATCCAGCCGCGTAAGACGGCATGGCGGCGGCGTTTCCGACATAGGCCGGAACGGGACCATGACTGTATCGATCCCAGGGCACGTCATTGACGCTCTCATGGATCATACCGCGCCCATCGACGAGCACCGCATCATCATAGTAGCGCACCCAACGACGCCCCCGGCCGGGCTCAGCGAAGCCATAGGCACCCGGATTGGGCACGACATAGGCTGGGCTTAGCCAGTAGCTCGGGAGGATGTAGCCGCGCGTCGGCGTTTGATAGCTGCCGCCCCACCATCCCGGCCTGCCCCACACCCAGCCGCGCGGACGCGGCGGCGCGTGCCACTGCCAGGTCCGCTCTGCAGGTTCGGAATGATGCGCCGCAGGTGGATGAAGAGGTAATGTCGGAACGCCGCCTTGCGCGGATGGTTCGTGAGCATCAGCGGCCTGTGATAATGAAGCCATTGCCAGCGTCAGCACCCATGGCGTCCGATATCCCATCGCTGACCGACTCCTGCTCATACTCAACATGCCTAACGGCACGTTAACAGTTGAAAGCGGCTCTTTCCAAGTCCTACGCTGGTTAACCCTGTGCCAAATCGAACCGGTCAGCCGATCCTTGGCGCGAGCAGTGCAACGATCCGGGCGCAGCCGGTAACATCCTGATCATCGAAGCGCGCCTTGCTGGGGCTGTCGAGATCGATCACCCCGATCAACCGCGTCCCTCGCAGGATCGGCAGCACCAGTTCCGAAGCGGAGGCGGAGTCGCACGCGATATGGCCGGGAAAGCTGTGAACGTCCGCGACACATTGCACTTCCCGGGTTGCCGCCGCCGTGCCGCACACACCCGAACCAAAGGGAATACGGATGCAGGCGGGCTTGCCCTGAAACGGCCCGAGCACCAGTTCCCCGCCGATATTCCTGTAGAACCCCGCCCAATTAAGGTCTGGCAGTGTTTGCCAGATCAACGCGGCCGCATTCGCCATGTTCGCGATCGGATCGGGCTCTCCGGCGGTAAGCGCGTCGAGCGCCAGCAGAAGCTCCTTATAAAGTCCGGCTTTATCTTCCGCCGCGATGTCGAATGTCCAGTTCAATCCAGCACCACCCTTCCCCGGTTCCGCTTGATCGCGCCCCTCGCCGTCTTGTCCTCGACCCGTCGCGCTTTGGCAACCTTACCGGGCTTCGTGCGGACGCGCGTCCGGGGTGCGACAAATGCTGATGCAACCAGTTCCGCGGCGCGCAAACGCGCGTCAGCCCGGTTTGCCTCCTGAGTGCGAAAACGGCGCGCCGTAAGCAGGATTGATCCGTCCGCATTCCATCGATTGCCTGCCAGCGATTTCAGTCTTGCGAATACGTCGGGTGGCAGACGAAGAGCGTAGACATCTATTCTCAGTTGTACCGCCGTCGCGACCTTGTTGACATTCTGCCCACCCGGCCCGGTCGCAGCGAGAAACTTCTCGTCCAGCGCCTCCTCGGGCAGCAACGGCGGCTCAGGCGACGGCATGGTCCGGAATCCTGAAACCGGCGGCTGCAAACCGTTCCGGCAACGGCGCTTCGGCGGCGACCGGCGCCTTCGAGGGGCGCGGTACGGAGAGTTTCCAGGCATGCAGCAGCATCGCTTCCCCGCCAGCACCATAGACCGGATCGCCGACGATCGGCATTCCCAGCCCCTCTGCCGCATGAACGCGTATCTGGTGCGTCCGCCCTGTTTTCGGCTCGAAGAGGATCAGCGTCCGGCCGCCTTGCCGCTCCAGGACGGTCCAGCGTGATCGCGCCGCCTTGCCGCGCGGATCCCCCTTCATCCGCCAACCGGCATCGCGCGATGATATTTTGGTGAGCGGCAGGTCGATCAATCCCTGATCCTGCTCGGGTGCGCCCTCTACCACCGCCAGATAGGATTTCTCGACCGCGCCCGCCTCGAACGCCTGCTGGAAACGCTTGTGCGCCTTGGGATTGCGCGCGAGCAGGAGACAACCCGATGTATCGCGATCGAGCCGATGCACCGCCACCGGCCAGCGCTGAAAACCGAACGTCAAACCTTGAAGGTGATTTTCAAGACTGATCGATC
>JBFXHW010000392.1:0-2932 GCA_050176605.1 Sphingobium sp.
CAGACCAAGGCGATGAAGAAGGTATCGGGCTCGATCAAGCTCGAACTCGCCCAGTATCGCGATATGGCGGCCTTCGCCCAGTTCGGTTCGGACCTCGACGCTTCGACGCAGAAGCTGCTCAATCGCGGCGCGCGCCTGACCGAGCTGCTGAAACAGCCGCAGTTCTCGCCGCTGCCGTTCGAGGAACAGACCGCTTCGATTTTCGCAGGTACCAACGGCTATCTCGACGGCATCCCGGTTGGCGATGTGACCCGCTATGAGGAGGCGATGCTTTCCTACCTCCGCGCCGATCATGCGGATATCCTCAAGGGCATCCGTGAGACCAAGGATCTTGGCGACGACCTCAAGAAGCAGCTCGCAGCCGCGCTGGACAGCTTCGGCAAGACCTTCGCGTGAACTTTGACGCCTAAGGGGATAGACGGCTAATGGCCTCGCTCAAGGAACTCAAGGGCCGGATCGGGTCGGTCAAATCGACCCAGAAGATCACGAAGGCCAAGCAGATGGTCGCTGCGGCCAAGCTGCGCAAGGCGCAGGCCGCTGCGGAGGCCGCGCGTCCCTATGCCGAGCGGCTTGGCGCGGTAATGGCGAGCCTTGCGTCCAAGGTTTCGGGCGACAGCGCGCCGAAGCTGCTGCGCGGCACCGGATCGGGCCAGCGCCACCTGCTCGTCGTCGTCAACACCGACAAGGGCTTGTGCGGCGGCCTCAACGCCAACCTGGTCAAGGCCGCCAAGGCCAAGGCGCGCGAACTCATTGCAGCCGGCAAGGACGTGCAATTCTATCTTGTCGGGAAGAAGGGCCGCGCGCCCATCCGCCGTGACTTCGCGAAGCAGGTCGGCGAAGGCTTCGACACCAGCACCGTGCGCAACCCCGGTTTCGCCGAAGCAGAGGCGATCGCGGCGCAACTGGTTGAGATGTACGAGGCGGGCGCCTATGACATCGCGCATCTGATCTTTCCGCAGTTCAAGTCGGCATTGGCGCAGGACCCGACCGTCAACCAGCTCATCCCCGTCCCCACTCCCGCCGATGCATCGGCCGGCAGCGTGGTGGTCGAATATGAGCCCGACGAGGAATCGATCCTCGAGGAGCTTCTCCCGCGTTATGTAAAGACGCAGCTTTTCGGCGCGCTGCTGGAGCGTGAAGCATCCGAACAGGGCGCATCGATGACGGCAATGGACAACGCCACGCGCAACGCGGGCGACCTCATCAACCGTCTCACCATCGAATATAACCGCAGCCGTCAGGCCGCGATCACCACCGAACTCGTCGAAATCATCTCGGGCGCCGAAGCGCTTTAAGGAACAGCAGGCAAGGAAGCAGTCATGGCAACCACGAACAACACCGGCCGCATTTCACAGGTCATCGGCGCCGTCGTCGACGTGACCTTCCCGGACGCACTCCCGGCCATCCTCAACGCGCTGGAGACCAGCAACAACGGTCAGAAACTGGTCCTCGAGGTCGCGCAGCACCTCGGCGAAAACACAGTCCGTACCATCGCAATGGACTCGACCGATGGCCTCACCCGTGGTCAGGAAGTCACCGACACCGGCGCACAGATCTCCGTTCCCGTCGGCCCCGAGACGCTGGGCCGCATCCTCAACGTCGTCGGCGAGCCGATCGACGAGCGCGGTCCGGTCGGCGCCAAGCAGTCGGCCCCGATCCATGCCAAGGCCCCGGAATTCGTCGACCAGTCGACCGAAACCAGCATTCTCGTCACCGGCATCAAGGTCATCGACCTGCTCGCGCCTTATGCGAAGGGCGGCAAGATCGGCCTGTTCGGCGGCGCGGGCGTCGGCAAGACCGTGCTCATTCAGGAACTGATCAACAACATCGCGAAGGGCCATGGCGGCACTTCGGTGTTCGCGGGCGTCGGCGAGCGTACCCGTGAGGGCAACGATCTCTATCATGAATTCCTCGACGCCGGCGTTATCGCCAAGGACGCCGACGGCAACGCGATCTCAGAAGGTTCCAAGGTGGCGCTGGTGTTCGGCCAGATGAACGAACCCCCGGGTGCCCGCGCGCGCGTCGCCCTCTCCGGCCTCACCATGGCGGAATATTTCCGCGATCAGGAAGGCCAGGACGTGCTCTTCTTCGTCGACAACATCTTCCGCTTCACCCAGGCGGGTTCGGAAGTGTCGGCGCTGCTCGGCCGTATTCCTTCGGCGGTGGGCTATCAGCCGACGCTTGCGACCGACATGGGCGCGCTGCAGGAGCGCATCACCTCGACCAACAAGGGTTCGATCACCTCGGTGCAGGCGATCTACGTGCCCGCGGACGACCTTACCGACCCGGCGCCAGCGACATCGTTCGCGCACCTTGACGCGACCACGGTGCTTAACCGCGCGATCTCGGAACTCGGCATCTATCCGGCGGTCGATCCGCTCGATTCCACCAGCCGTGTGCTCACCGCCGCCGTCGTGGGTCAGGAGCATTATGCGACCGCCCGTGCGGTTCAGGAAACGCTGCAGAAATACAAGTCGCTGCAGGACATCATCGCCATTCTCGGCATGGACGAGCTTTCGGAAGAGGACAAGCTGACCGTCGCGCGCGCGCGCAAGATCCAGCGCTTCCTTTCGCAGCCCTTCCACGTCGCCGAAGTGTTCACCGGCATCCCCGGCAAGTTCGTGGCTGTCGAGGACACGGTGAAGTCGTTCAAGGCGGTCGTCGACGGCGAATATGACCACCTGCCCGAGGCTGCCTTCTACATGGTTGGCGGCATCGACGAGGCGGTCGAAAAGGGCAAGAAGCTGGCCGCCGAAGCGGCGTAAGCCGACCCTATCGGATATCGCCCCTCCCCCGCGCACGCCCGGGAGAGGCAACAGGATGAAGACGCATGGCACTGCATTTCGAACTCGTAACCCCTGAGTAACTGGTCCGCTCGGCGGAAGTCTATCTGGTCGTCGTTCCCGGCACCGTGGGCGTGGGCGGGGTGGTG
>JBFXHW010000393.1:0-2925 GCA_050176605.1 Sphingobium sp.
CCTGCCTTCCTTCTCCATCGTTGTCAGGATGAAATTGCAGGTTCCGTTCAATGTACCATAGACGCGCGAGATCTCGTTCGCGGCGGCGCCTTCGCGCAGGCCCTTGATCACCGGGATACCGCCCGCGACCGCCGCTTCATATTTGAGCGGAATGCCCGTCCGCTCCGCGCGCTTCGCGAGGTCGAGCCCATGATGCGCGAGCATGGCCTTGTTGGCCGTGACCAGCGGTTTGCCTGCATCCAGCGCGGCTCGCGCAAGCGCAAGGGCAGGGCCATCCGAACCGCCGATCAGTTCTACCACCACATCGACATCTTCTCTCCGCACAAGTTCCATCATGTCGTCGACCCAGAGGAAGCGGGAAACGTCGAAGCCGCGGTCCTTGAACCTGTCTCGCGCGGAGATGGCGCAAACCTCGATGGGTCGGCCGGCCCTGCGGGCAATCAGGTCCCGGTTTGTGTCGAGCAGCCGGATAACTCCGGTGCCCACGGTGCCCAGCCCGGCTATAGCCACGCGCATCGGGCGCTGATCTTTCATATGAATTCCCACCATTGGATGTCCGGGCCGCCGCAACGCGGCGAGCGACGGTCCAGTCCCGCTACAATGTGCGGCCGCACCTGCCAAGACTTTCCAGCACGAAGGCATAGTCGCGCTGGGCGCTTTCGATTTCCGCGGCCCCCATGTCGGGCATGGCGGCCGAAGGCAGTCGGCCAGGCAGACTGCATGCGAGACGGTACCAGAGAAGCGTCGACGGAGCGGGGGGGACGGCGCTGTCGTCGATGATTTCACCTAGCGAGACTCCCCATCGAGGCGGCTGGCCGGGGCGCCGGAGGACGGTCAGCGAAACCGGCACGCCCGTCGCGGTCTTCAGAAATATCTGCGTTTCACTCTCACCAGCGATCGTGCCGGCGATGTGGAAAGCATTGCCTATGGCTGTAATCGCCGGCGCCGCATCGGGTTTGACAACTTCTGCCGTGATCGAGCGGACCGTTGCTTCCAGTTCGGCCGACCATGGCTGCATCGCGTAACGCGATACGAGGCTTAACTGGCCCGGCTTCGCCGCGGGTCGTGCAAAAATCAGGACTGTCTGCCGCGATTTCGGTTGGAACGCAGCGGGGCTCTTGCCGTCGTTGGGCAGTGCCAGGAAACTGACCATAGGGGAAACGCCGTTATCACCGCGAATCAGGGACTCCACCTCGGCGTTAACCAGAAGGTATTTTGTCCCCTCGGAGGGGGTGCTTCCGGGGTGAGTGGTGACCGATCTGACCGATTTGATGCGGGCCGTCATGACCAGCCCCGAGGCCGATACGAGGTCGGCGGTGTCGGCATAGGACAGGGGAACAGATATCCGCGAATCAGCCGAATCACTGGCTAAGACAAGCTGTGAACCGGAAACTAAATGTGATATAATACATAATAATAACATATACTTGATTAAATTTTTACCGAAACTTGCGGTTGTGTTCCCGATGTTCATGCCGCTCACCTTCCGCGTGTAACATGATTATCACACGCAATCTTTTTGATGGATTCCTGCTACTCTGCTCGTCTCTGTTTCACAAAGCGTTTGCGTCCTTCGGTTCAGCGCGATAGGAAGACTGTAGAAATAGACGAGAAACAACCCAGGGGCCTAGAGGGCACGGACAACCCGTGCGCTTTTTGGCCCCAAAAAACGGTAGTCGCCCTTTGTTAATTAAAGTAGCAGAGTTTAAGGAGTGTTGTTGCTGAATGGCCTACGCTGACCACTCGGAAACATCGAGTCGTACCGTCTCGATAGTTATCGTCGCTTTGATCCATGCGTTGTTGGGTTATGCTTTTGTGACCGGCCTCGGCATGAAATATGTCAAGAAGGCCGCCGAACAGCTTAACGTCATCGACGTGAAGGAAGAGCCGCCGCCGCCGGATGAACCGCCGCCGCCGCCGCCCAAGCCGACCGAAGTGCCGCCTCCGCCGGTTGTGGCTCCTCCGCCGATCGTACAGACGCCTGTGCAGGCACCGATCATCCAGACGGCGCCCAAGCCGCTGCCGGTGCCGCCGATCGTGCTCCCGCCGACGCCTGCGCCTCCTCCGCCAAGGCCGGCCACACGGGCCACCCCGCGCGGCGTTCCCGGTAGCTGGGTGACCTCCGACGATTATCCGAGCCGCGCCTTGCGCGAGGAACGGCAGGGAACCGTTGGTGTGACGCTGGCTGTCGGAACAGACGGAAAGCCGACGAACTGCACCGTTACCTCGTCGAGCGGCCATTCCGATCTTGACGCGGAAGCCTGCCGCCTGCTGATGCGGCGTGCCCGTTTCAAGGCGGCGCAGGGATCGGACGGTAATGCTATGACGGACAGCTGGTCCAGCCGGTTCCGTTGGCAGATTCCGCAGTGAATTTCAGGCAGGGAACGGCGCATCTTGATGAGGGCCGTTCCCATCGCCGTGTTTGTGCATGACATTCTGTTATTGAGAGGGAAGTAATACAATGTGGATTTCTATCGCAGCTGCTGCCGCGTCCAAGACGGAAGAGAACCCCTACGGCCTCATGGCCGCGTTGGAAGAAGGCGGCATCATTTCGCAGACCGTGTTCGGCATTCTTTGCCTCATGTCGGTCTTCTCCTTCTATATCCTCTTCACGAAGCTGATCGAGCAGCAGAAGATCATCAGCCAGGGCAAGAAGGTGCGTGCAACTTTCTGGCGCGCTGCCTCGCTCAAGGAAGGCAATGCGAAGCTGGAAAAGAACAGCGCCTACAAGCAGCTCGTTGACGATGGTCTTCTTGCCCAGGAACAGCACGGCAAGCTGACCGATCCAGTCGAGGCGCATGACTGGATGCACGGATCGCTCGCCCGATCGGAAGCGACAATCAACTCGAAGCTGGGTGGCGGTCTTGCCTTCCTTGCGACGGTTGGCGCGACGGCGCCGTTCATCGGTCTGTTCGGAACGGTTAT
>JBFXHW010000394.1:0-2912 GCA_050176605.1 Sphingobium sp.
TGCCTCGCCCCGCGTCCGACCGCTTGACAGCATATGCTCTGCTAGCATAACTTCTCTCATAGGCGCAATACGGCGCGGACGATGAGCCGCATGCCGGTCGCTGACGAAAGGATGCCTGATGGATTACAACGATATCGGCGGAGGCCTGGTCGATACCAAGTCTGGTCTCATCGACCGGGCAATCTTCACCGACCAGCGGATCTTCGACCGGGAGATCGAAACCGTGTTTGGCAAGTCATGGCTGTTCGTCGGCCATGAAAGCCAGATTCCGAATAACGGTGACTACTTCCTCTCACAGGCAGGACGTGAGCCGGTCGTTGTAACCCGCGATGCCGACGGGCAGGTCAACGTCCTCCTCAACCTTTGCACGCACCGCGGCATGCCGCTGTGTCGCTACGACAAAGGCAACGCCAAGCGCTTTACCTGCCCTTATCACGGCTGGACGTTCTCAAATAACGGCGATCTATCCGGGGTTCCGCTGAACAGCGAAGGTTATGGCGGCAAGCTTGACCGGCCGAAATGGGGTCTGATCAAGGCCCGTGTCACGTGCTATTATGGATCGATCTGGGCGACCTTCGATGAAACCGCGCCTTCGCTTGAAGATTTTCTGGGCGATATGGCCTGGTGGTGGCGTGAATTCATGATGGCCCCCGACGGGGAGGACGACGGTCTTGAGGTCGTCGACGGCATCCTCAAATGTGAAATCCCGAGCAACTGGAAGTTCGGCGCCGAAAATGCCGCCGGCGACCTGTATCATGACGTCAGCCACAAGTCTGTCCAGCGCGTCGGACTTGCATTGACTGGCTTGCGCGGCCGCCATACCTGGGATGCGGACAAGAGCACGTTCCGACTCCTGAACATCACCTTCCCGGCGGGAGGGCATGCCGTGCGCGGCAATCTTTATGATCAGGAAGGGCGCGGCTACCACTCGCAATGGGCGACCAGTCCCGAAGTAGACGAATATTTCCGCGATGCGTATTACAAGCGCCAGAAGCGGGTCGGCGAGCGGGAGCGGCTGCTCAATCGCGGCGGTGTCGTGTTCCCCAACCTCGTTTACAACTCCGCAAATCGCACCTCGATCACGACTTGGATTCCTCGGGCACCCGATCGCACCGAGGTCTGGAAATGGATCTTCGTGCCCAAGAACGCGCCCCAGGCCGTTAAGGACGCGATGCGCAGTTACCTGCTGCGCTATACCGGCCCGGCGGGCATGGTCGAGCAGGACGATTTCGAAAACTGGCACTCCGCGCAGATTGGCGCAGAAAGCAGCCTGGCCCGGCGGCTTCCACTCAATTACCAGCTTCGCTTGGGCGACAATGCCAAATGGGCTTGGCCGGAGCCGTGGATCGGCAAGGGCGCACTGGTCGACGAAGGCGTTTCTGAGCACGCGCAACGCATCTTCTACGATCGCTGGGTCGAGATGATGACCGGCACACCGCAAGCATCTAGGCAGGAGGCCGCAGAATGAACACGGACGCGATCACCGCCCTGCCGGACAACGCGTCGAGCCACGGAGTTTCGCTCAAGGAGCAGGTCGAGGATTTTCTCGCCCGTGAAGCCGAGCTTCTCGACAACCGGGAGTTCGACAGCTGGCTGGACCTGCTCGACGAAGATCTGCGCTACTGGATGCCCGTCGCGCGCAACTTCGAACATGGCAAGCCGCAGCAGGAATTCAGTCGCGAAGGCATCGACGCTGCTTGGTTCGACGAGGGCAAGTCAACCCTGATACAACGGATCATGCAGATAAAGGGCGGCGACCATTGGGCCGAGGAACCGCTTTCGCGGACATCGCACATGGTCAGTAACATCCGGATCGAATCTGTCGACGGCGAGCTGCTGACGGTGCGCTGCAAGTTCCTCCTCTATGTGAACCGGCGCGATGATGAGGTCCGCCTGTTCGTCGGCAAGCGCACCGACGTGCTTCGTAAAACGAAAGACAGCTTTCTGATCCACCGTCGATCGATCTTCCTCGACCAGAGCAAGATGCTGTTCAAGAACCTCAGCACCTTTTTCTGAGGAGCGGTCCGGTCATGCCTGACAATCCGCCAGCGTTCGGCACAAAGCTTCGCAGCCGCTCGCCGCTGGTCGGGACATTCGTCAAGACGCCCACTCCGCACGCGATCGAGATCTTCGGTAACCTCGGATATGATTATGTGGTGGTCGATGAGGAACATGGCCCCTTCGACCGCTCAACGATCGACGTTCTGATGCTTGCGGCGCGAGCCGCAGGCATCGCCGCCATCGTACGGGTGGCCGGCAGTGGCTCGATCCTGCCCGCGCTTGACATGGGAGCAGCGGGCGTACTCGTGCCCCATGTGAACAGCGCGGAGACCGCCCGCCGGGCCGTTGCCCTCTCGCGCTACATCGGCGGCGAGCGCGGCTGCTCACCCTCACCGCGGGCCGGTCGCTATGGCGGGATTTCGCTGGCGGAGCATGTCATGGAGGCCGACGCGATGGTCTCGGTATCCGTTATGATCGAGCATCCCGACGCGGTGGCGAGCGTGGATGAGATCGCATCGGTCGAGGGCGTGGACTCTCTGTTCGTCGGGCTCAACGATCTGGCGGTGGCGATGGGCACGCCTTTGGCGAACAGAGCGGCGCTCCAACCCGCCGTGGACGCCGCAGTTGCCGCGGCGCAACGACACGAAAAGGCAGTGATGGCGACGGCGGCAAGCGTGGATGCCGGTGCCTGGCTCCTCGATCGCGGTGTCAGCGCGCTGGTCGTCAGTTCGGATCAAGGTATGATGCGGGCAATGGCATCGCAGCAGGTGCAAGCCTTTCGACAGCGGCAGACAGCAAGCGAGGGCTCATGACAACTTTCCGCGACGGAAGACAGATCAGCGGCGGCACCTGCCGCCCGGCCAGCTTCGTGCAACTCGCAGCAGGCGAGCCGCAGCAGACGGAGTCCGACG
>JBFXHW010000395.1:0-2901 GCA_050176605.1 Sphingobium sp.
CCAGACCGGGCATACTTCATTCGCGGCATTATCGCAGACGGTGAACACGAAATCGAGCGGAGGCGCGTCCGGCCCCGCAAATTCTTCCCAGCTCTTGGAGCGAAACTGCGAGAGATCGTAATTGAGGTTGCGCAGCACATCGAGCGTGATCGGATGGACCTCGCCCTTGGGCTGGCTTCCGGCGCTGAACGACTGAAACCGCCCCAGCCCTTCACGGCTGAGGATCGCCTCCGCAATGATAGAGCGGGCAGAGTTTCCGGTGCAAAGAAACAGGACGTTGAGCAATCGGCCGGACATATTTCCTCCTCAAGCAGCGCGGCAGGCAAGCAGGGCATCGGCAAGCGGATGGCAAAGCTCCGCCCGTCCGCCGCAGCAATCCTTCACGAGAAACAGCATCACCGCGCGCAACGCATCGAGATCGGCGCGGTAGATGATCGAGCGGCTGTTGCGCGTGGACGTGACGAGCCCGGCGCGAGCGAGGATGCCGAGATGTGCCGACATGGTATTCTGCGGCACGTCCAGCAGACGCGCTATCTCACCCGCAGCGAGCCCGTCAGGCTCATGCCGCACCAGCAGTCTAAATGTTTCGAGGCGCGTGGACTGGGCAAGCGCACTCAATGAAGCGATCGTGCCTTCTGATTCCATATATCCAGATTAAGGGATATATTAGGTAATGCCAATGCAAAGTTGATGAGAAAAACACGACGCATTTTGGCAGCGGCCAGTGAACGGAACACGCTACGAGCAGGACGAGCTGAGCTTGGGCCGGTACTGCCATAGAGAGGCCGTCGCCAAGGAATAGCCGCCTTTACCATCTGGCGTGAGAACGATCAGAAAATCACGGTCATCGCGAATTTGAGCATGCGCTATGGCTGTGGCCGGAACCACTCGCCTGCGTTCGCGACCGCGAACCACTCGCTTGATTTGAACCTCAAGCTGGTAGGGACTTTGCCAGTTCGGGAGCGGACCGGAGCCTTGAACGGCCGTCTCGCCAAGAGTTTTGATACGCCCGACCACCGCAACATCACCGCATCCGAACTCCAAATTATGCGCAGGTGCTGCCATCACACACCCAGACAGGAAGCAAAGCAAAAGCAGCGAGATTTTTAAGCGCATCGCCGATGCATAGCACGCAGACAGCCGTCATCCATCTTCATCGCCGATTTATGAGTTCACGCCCAGGGCTCGACGGTCTAACGGCCCTGCGTGCGCCAGCGGTGGATCACGCGTTTGAGCATGTCGCCCTCGCCGCCTTCGCGCGCCCACAGTTCGGAAAATACGGGATCCTGCGAAGCAGGGCGCTTACTGGGTTCAAGATCGTCGAACGCAACGCGGATGGGTATCGAGACGCCTTCGCCGCAGACGATCGCTTCGCGGTTGCGCAGGGCGGGGATCGAATCCAGGAAACCGCGCGCGCCTTCCGGCATGGCCGACTTCACGAAGGCCTGGTCGCGATCATTGTTGAGACGCATGGATATGATGGTGCCGCACTGCGACAGCACGCCTTCAGCGAGATCGGACGGACGTTGCGTGATCAGGCCCAGTGAGACGCCGTATTTGCGGCCTTCCTTGGCGATCCGCTCCAGGATGCCGCGCACGGATTGTCCGGTCCGCATATGATCGCTGGGAATGTAACGGTGCGCTTCTTCGCACACGAGCAGGATCGGATGCTGTTCCTCGCCGCGCGACCAGATCGCATAGTCGAACACCATGCGCGAAAGCATCGCGACTACGACGGCGGTGATATCCGACGGCACGCCGGACACATCGATGATCGAAATCGGCTTGCCGCCGCCGGGCAGGCGGAACAGTTTGGCGATGAACTCCGCCATCGTGTCGCCGACCAGCATGCCCGAGAACATGAAGGTGTAGCGAGGGTCCGATCGCATTTCGTCGATCTTGGACTTGAGCCGCATGTAGGGTGCGCTGGTGCCCGCCTTGTCCAGCTTGCCCATCTCCGCCTGGATGATCTGGCTCAGATCGGTGAGCAGATAGGGTATCGGACTGTCCACGGTGAGTTTGCCGATGCCTTCGGCCACCCGGCTCTTGCCGCGCGCGGCGAGCAGGCATTTGGCGAGGATGTCGCAATCGGCCTGACGCTCGTCGCCGCCCGACGTGATGAACACCTCGCAATGTTCCTGAAAGTTCATCAGCCAATAGGGCATGGCAAGATTGTTGACGTCGAAGATCGCGCCGGTGTCCTTGAAGGCTTCGGAATATTCACCGTGCGGATCGATCATCACGATGTGCCCCTTGGGAGCAAGCTCACAGATGCGATGCAGGATCAGCGCGGCGGACGTCGACTTGCCGGTGCCGGTCGATCCCAGCAGCGCGAAATGCTTGCCGAGCAACGCGTCGACATAGAGCGCGGCGCGCACGTCCGTGGTGGGATAGACATTGCCGATTTCGATGTGTGCGCGCGAATCGGCGGCGAACATCTGCTTGAGATCGTCGCTGTCGGCGGGGTAGATGCGCGCGCCCGGTACCGGATAGCGCGTCACGCCACGGCGGAAATATTGAAGGCGGTTATCCTCTTCGCGCACCAGACCTTCGCCGAGGAAATCAATCTCGGCGAGGATGAGGTCACCATCCGCCTCGGCGAGGCGCAGCGAACGGACGATGCCGACCAGCCAGCGTTTGTCGAGGCGGATCTTGATGTGGCTGCCGATATTGCCGGCCGTCGCGACCGTCGGGTCATCGCTGCCGCTCAACGTCGTCAGGATCGGGCCATCGAGCGTGATGCGCGAGCCGTTGCCGGAAACGTCCAGCACACGCCCAATCTCCACCTCAGCGTTCAACGCCGCGGATTCGATCGCGTGGCCGAAGCTCTGCATGCCGGTCATCTCGTTCATGGGATCCCCTGATGGCCCCGAATTTAAGCCCCCTTCTGTACCACTGTGA
>JBFXHW010000396.1:0-2895 GCA_050176605.1 Sphingobium sp.
ATCATCCTCTGGGCGCTGCTCAGCTTTCCCAAGCCGCCCGCCGGTTCAGCGGTGTCGCCGGTGGAATATAGCCTCGCTGGCCGGATCGCGGGCGGGCTCAATGTCATCATGGAACCGATCGGCTTCTCCCGCGATATCAGCCTCGCGCTGATCCCTGCCATGGCCGCGCGAGAGGTCGCCGTCTCGGCGCTCGCCACCACCTCCAGCATCGACGCGGGGGATGATGAGGAGGTGCTGGAGCAGTCGCTGGGCGAAAGGCTGAAGGGCAACTGGTCGCTCGCCACCGCGCTCGCCTTCCTCGCCTGGTTCGTGTTCGCGCCGCAGTGCATTTCCACCATCGCCGTCACCCGGCGCGAGACGAACGGATGGAAATGGCCCGCCTTCATGGTCACCTATCTTTTTGCAGCCGCCTACATCGCCGCGGGGGCAACTTACTGGACGGCTGTGGCGGCGGGGCTATAAAGGCGGTTCGCCCTTTCCAACCCGGAGTCACAATTTCATGTCAGGCAGCGTCAACAAGGTCATATTGGTCGGCAATCTCGGGGCGGACCCCGAAGTGCGCAGCTTCCAGAATGGCGGCAAGGTCTGCAACCTGCGCATCGCGACCTCGGAAAGCTGGAAGGACCGGACGTCGGGCGAGCGCAAGGAGCGCACCGAATGGCACAGCGTCGCGATCTTCTCCGAAGGGCTGGCAGGCGTCGCCGAACGCTTTCTGCGCAAAGGCAGCAAGGTCTATCTGGAGGGGCAGCTCCGTACCCGTAAATGGCAGGACAACAACGGCAATGACCGCTACACGACCGAGGTCGTGCTTCAGGGTCCGGGTGCGGTGATGACCATGCTGGACGGCGCGCCGGGCGGTGGCGGCGGGCGCTCCTCGGGCGGCGACTGGTCGGGCGGCAGCAGCGGCTTTGGCGGCGGCGACTATGACGATTATGGCAGCGGCGGCGGAGGCGGCGGCCGTTCCTCCGCGATGCGGGACCGCACGCCCGAACCCAATTTCCAGAATGATCTCGACGACGAAGTGCCGTTCTGACCGGCAATAGCGTTCGCATGCCCGGCACACAGGCGAAACTTGTCATCCGCGAGGCGAGAGCGGCGGACGCTCGCGCCATTTCCGCGCTGTCGCGCAAGGTCTATGGCCGGGCCGACGGTTTTTCGACCGCGCAGGTACGCGGCCAGATCAACAACTTCCCCGAAGGGCAGTTTGTCGCCGAATATGAGGGCGAGATCGTCGGCCATTGCGCCACGCTGATCGTCGATGAAGACCTCGCCTTCAAGCCGCATAGCTGGGACGAGATCACCGGCGGCGGCTTCGCCACCCGGCACGATCCGGACGGCGAGATTCTCTATGGCATGGAGGTTTGCGTCGATCCCGATTACCGGCGGCTGCGCATCGGCCAGCGATTCTACCGGCGGCGGCAGGAACTCTGCCAGTATTTCGAGCTCGACGGGATCGCCTTCGGCGGCCGCATGCCGGGCTATGGCCGGCGCAAGCGGTCCTATCCCGAACCCAAAACCTATCTCGACGCGGTGATCGAAAAGAAGGTCCGCGATCCGGTTATCAATTTCCAGCTGATGCAGGGTTTTCAGGCGCGCGAAGTGCTGCCGGGCTATGATCCGACGGACCGGGACAGCCGCGGCAACGCGGTGCTGATGTTCTGGCCCAACCCGCTCGCGCCGGAGCGGTCGCATGCGCGGCGCGCGCGCGGATCGAAGCGCCTGCCCTCCTCCGTGCGCGTCGCCACCGTCCAGTTCCAGATGCGCAAGATCGCGGAGATCAGCGAATTCGAGGAGCAGGTCGAATATTGGGTGGATGTAGCGGCGGACTATCATTCCGATTTCGTCGTCTTCCCCGAACTGTTCACGCTGGAGCTGCTTTCGATCGAAAGCCGCAAGCTGGCGCCAGCCGAAGCGATCGAGAAGGTCGCGACCTATACGAAGCGCTTTGTCGCCTTCATGGAAAAGCTCGCCGTCAGCTATAACATCAACATCATCGGCGGATCGCATCCGACCAAGGTCGAGGACGGCGAGATTCGCAACATCGCCTATGTCTTCCTGCGCGACGGCGGCGTCTATACGCAGGAAAAGCTGCACCCCACCCCCTCCGAGCGGCAATGGTGGAACATCAAGGGCGGCTATGGCGCCAGCGTGATCCCGACCGACTGCGGGCCGGTCGGCGTAATGATCTGCTATGACAGCGAGTTTCCGGAGGTCGCGCGCCATCTGGTCAACCAGGGCGCGATGATGCTGTTCGTGCCCTTCTGCACCGACGAGCGGCGCGGCTATCTCCGCGTGCGCTATTGCTGTCAGGCGCGCGCGGTCGAGAACCAGTGCTATGTCGTGACGTCGGGCGTTGTCGGCAACCTGCCCAATGTCGAGAATATGGACGTGCACTATGCCGAGAGCGCGATCCTGACGCCCAGCGATTTCCCCTTCGCGCGCGATGGCGTCGCCGCCGACACCGCGCCAAATACCGAGACCATCGCCATTGCCGACCTGTCGCTCGACGACCTCCTCACCAGCCGGCAGGCCGGCGCGGTGCAGAACCTCAAGGACCGGCGCTTCGATCTCTACCGCGTGATGTGGAAGAAGGGGTGAGACGAGACCATGTCGCTATTCCTTGAACCCTCCGATCTCTTTCAACAGAGAAGATGGATCACTGCCTTTTCGATCAGCAATGGCAACAAACCTTAAACCCAATGCCCGAGCCAGTATTTCACCTTCTTGATTACCGTGACCATTGGCTGAAACGATAGGCGTGGACGTATTTCGCCAGAACGAAACTTCACATTTCCACTTTGCCACGCTCGATATCAGGCCACATCCCATGATCGGCATCGGTATCCATGCCAACGGGGTTGCATAGCCGCTATAGAGTTGAAATGACTTACCGTC
>JBFXHW010000397.1:0-2888 GCA_050176605.1 Sphingobium sp.
GGCTGCGCGACGTCGCGGCCCTGACCGAAATATTGGTGGAAGGCGTGCGCCTCGGGCTCGATCCGGGCGACGCGCAGTTGCTGGCGCGCTACGAACGCTGGCGCGCGCTGGACAGCCTGATGGTGGCTGCCTCCACGGACGGCCTCACGCGCCTGTTCGGTGTGCCGGGACGCCCTGCGCGAGCGATTCGCAGACTGGGCCTTGCCGCAGTCGAACGCATAGCGCCGGTGAAGCGGATGTTCATGGCCGAGGCGCGCGGCGAAGCCGGGCAGATGCCCCGATTGCTGCGGGGTATGGCGGTTTAAGCGAGGGTCACGCTACTGGAGCGTCACGCGGCTTTCACCTTCTCCCTGTTCCCGGAAGAAGCGCAGGAGCTGAACCAGCAAGTCGGCGCGGTCGACGAGCGTGGGGGCTTCCAGCAGCGCCTGTTTCGACGCCACATCGAATGGCGCGACCTGAGCGGAACCGTTGATGAGCGTTTCGTCATCCAGGCTCAGTAGCCCGTCCCAGTCAAGCATAATGCCGCGCGCATCGGCGAAACGCTTCGCTTCGCCTTCGAAATCGGCGCGCAATATGTGGGGCAGGGTCTCGCCCGGATCATCAGTGAACCCGGCGCAATCCGCTTCGACCTGACGAAACGGTGTGCTCGCATCGATCTCCTTGCGGACCCGGAAGCGCGACAGCCCTTCCAGCACGATGTTGTAGCGGCCGTCATCCAGCGCCTCGACGGCGGAAATACGGCCGACGCAGCCAATGTCGAACAGTTCGGGGACCAGCGCGTCGTCGCGCGGCTGGATCATCGCGATGCGTCGGTCACGGGCGAGCGCGTCGCTCACCAACGATCGATAGCGCGGCTCAAAGATATGGAGCGGCAGGTTCAGGCGCGGAAACAGCAGCGCCCCCGGCAGCGGAAAGATGGATAGGCGCTGGACCGAGCCGCTCCTCATGCGAAAAGGATGGCCGAAAGCCGGCGGCGTTGGGCGTTGACCCAGGGATCGGCGAGGCCGACGGCTTCGAACAGCTTGAGCAGCCGATCGCGCGCCGCGCCTTCGTTCCATTCGCGGTCGCGCTGAATGCTGTCGAGCAGTATGTCCGCCGCCCGGTCGCGATCCCCGACCGCCATCAGTCCGCCGGCGAGACGAAACCGCGCGTCGAGATCGTCCGGATTGGCCTCTACCTGCGCCATGAGCCCGGCAAGATCGTCGACCGGTTCAGCCTCGCGCGCCAGCGCCAGCGCCGCCTTCGCCTGAGTGATTGCGCCATCCTTGGCGAGGTCATCGCTTACCCCGTCCAGCAGTGCCTGCGCCTCTTCGCCGCGGCCGAGCTGGATCAATGCACGGGCGCGGCCCGCGATGACGGCGGGCATTTCGGGCGCCATGTCGGAAAGCTGCTCGAATATGGAAAGCGCCCGGACCGCATCGCCCGAGCCGAGCACCTCTTCGCCCATCGCGATGAGGGGTCCGACATCGGCTTCCTGCTGTTGCGCCTCCCCCTGGATCGGCAATTGGCCGAGAATCTGGTCAAGCGCCTTCTTGAGCTGGCTCTCGCTGCGCATCGGCGTCAGGTCCGCGACCAACTGCCCCTGGAACATCGCATAGACGGTCGGGATCGATTGCACGCGGAACTGGGCCGCGACGACCTTGTTCGTATCGACATCGATCTTGACGAGTTTGACGCCCTTCGACTCATATTCCGAGGCGATCTTCTCGAGCACCGGGCCAAGCTGCTTGCAGGGGCCGCACCATTCGGCCCAGAAATCGAGGATGACCAGGCTGGTCATCGACGGCTCTACGACGTCGCGCTTGAACGCCTCGATGGCCTCCCGTTCAGCCGCGCTCATTCCCAAAGTCGCCACGCTCGTTTCTCCTCCCGATTTCACCCATTATGTGGGGTGGAACGCGGCATTGCCAACCCCTTTCAGCCCGCCTTCGATTCAGTGAATGGATGCACGTCGGACCAGGCGCAGCCGTCCCGCGCCTCTTCACCAAGCTGCAGCGTCACGACGAACGGATAGCTGCGGTCGGACATGCCGTCGCTGCACGTGCCGGGCGTGACAGCCATGGCGAAGGACGCGCCATCGAGCACGCCGCTATAGGAGAGGCCGCCCCGGCCCGCGAAGCGGGAGACGGTGATGCTCTGTCCGTCGGGCTGCTCCGGCGATTTCCAAGTCAGCGTTTCGCCGATCACCTCGCCGCCCCAGAAGGGTTCGGTGCCGGTGAATTTCAGCGTCTCTCCCTCGCCGATTTCGGCGTAGGGCTGGTGGTCATCGCGGCTGCCGGGGATGTTCGCATCGCCGCCCGGCTGGCAAGCGGCCAGCGCGAGCGGCAGGGTGAGCGTGAAAGCGGTGCGGCGCATCAGGGCAATCCCTCGGACGATTGATCGACCGCTGTCTAGCCCTTGTCCCGCGCCATTGAAATCCCGCGCGGCTGCGTCATTCATCCATCGTGAAGCCGACCTTCATCGTCACCTGAAAATGCTTCACCTCGCCATTTTCGACATGGCCGCGCGTGTCAGTCACCTCGAACCACCCGATATGGCGCACCGTCTTCGACGCGCGGGCGAGGCCGGTCTTGATCGCATCCTCGATGCTGACGGGCGAACTGCCGACGATTTCGACGATCTTGTAGACATTGGATGACATGGTGATCTCCTCTCGATGCTCTCCCGCGCCCGGTCGATGCCCGGCGCGCCCAATATCATTACGCTGTTGCGAGGTGGTGGTTCCGGGGATGCGCGGCAGCAGAAGCGGCAGGGTTCAGGCACAACCCTCGACATAGCGGAGCACCGGCACGGTGCCGACATGGATGAGGTTGACCGTGCTATCCTCGCCGATCTCGAAGCGGAGTGCCGGATCGCCGCTTTCCGCGTTCGGCGCGGTGAGATATTTG
>JBFXHW010000398.1:0-2885 GCA_050176605.1 Sphingobium sp.
ATCCCCGGCCTTCAGGTCAACGGCATGGATGTGCTCAGCGTTCGCGGCGCAATCGAGGAGGCGCTGAAATGGGTGCGCGCTGGCAACGGTCCGATCCTGCTCGAGATGAAGACCTATCGCTATCGCGGCCACTCCATGTCGGATCCGGCGAAATATCGCTCGCGCGAGGAAGTGCAGGCGATGCGCGAGAAATCCGATCCGATCGAGGGCGTGAAGAAATATCTTGAGGAAAGCGGCGTGACCGCAGACGAGTTGAAGTCGATCGACCAGGAAATCCGCAAGATCGTCAACGAAAGCGCGGATTTTGCCGAAAGCGCGCCGGAGCCCGACATGAAGGAGCTTTATACCGACGTGCTGGTGGAGGATTACTGATGGGTGTCGAGATAAAGATGCCGGCGCTGTCCCCGACGATGGAGGAGGGGACGCTCGCCAAATGGCTGGTGAAGGCAGGGGATGAGGTGAAATCGGGCGACATCATCGCCGAGATCGAAACCGACAAGGCGACGATGGAATTCGAGGCGGTTGACGAAGGCACGGTGGGCAGCATCCTCGTTGCCGAGGGCACCGAGAATGTGAAGGTCGGCACCGTCATCGCGACGATGGCGGGCGAGGATGGAGAGGTTGAGTCGCCTGCGCCCGCCAAGCAGGAAAAGGGCAGCGAAAGTGCCGCGCCTGCGCCTGAGCCGGCCCCGTCGGCTTCAGGAATGAGCGAGAGCGGAACGGCGAACCTGCCAACCGGACGCAAACCCGTCGCCGCCGATCCGGCGGTGCCCGAGGGCACCGACTATGCAAAGCTGACCGTGCGAGAGGCGCTGCGCGATGCGATGGCAGAGGAAATGCGCGCCGACGAACGCGTGTTCGTGATGGGTGAGGAGGTCGCCGAATATCAGGGCGCCTACAAGGTGACGCAGGGCCTGTTGGATGAGTTCGGCGCGAAACGCGTCATCGATACGCCAATTACAGAGCACGGCTTCGCGGGCGTTGGTGTAGGCGCCGCGATGGGCGGCCTTCGGCCCGTGATCGAGTTCATGACCTTCAACTTCGCGATGCAGGCGATTGACCAGATCATTAATTCGGCCGCGAAGACCAATTATATGTCTGGCGGTCAGATGCGTTGCCCTGTCGTGTTTCGCGGCCCCAATGGCGCGGCCAGCCGCGTGGCCGCGCAGCACAGCCAGAATTACGGCCCCTGGTATGCGAGCGTGCCGGGTCTGATCGTAATTTCGCCCTATGACGCCGCCGATGCCAAGGGCTTGCTGAAGGCGGCGATCCGGTCGCCCGACCCGGTCGTGTTTCTCGAAAACGAGTTGCTTTACGGACGCGGGTTCGATGTGCCGGTGCTTGAAGATTATGTGCTGCCGATCGGCAAGGCGCGGATCATGCGTCCGGGCGAGCATGTTACGATCGTCAGCTATTCCATCGGTGTGGGCGTTGCGCTGGATGCGGCGGAACGCTTGTCGGGCGAAGGGATCGAGGCCGAAGTGATCGATCTGAGGACGCTGCGTCCGCTCGATACCGCCACCGTGCTCGAAAGCCTTAAAAAGACCAACCGCATTGTCATGGTAGAAGAAGGCTGGCCCGCCTGTTCTATTTCGAGCGAGGTAGCGGCCGTGGTAATGGAGCAGGGGTTCGACGATCTCGATGCGCCGGTTCTGCGCGTCACCAACGAGGATGTCCCGCTTCCCTATGCGGCGAACCTCGAAAAGGCGGCGATCATTGATGTGGAACGGGTGGTCGCGGCAGCGAAGAAGGTTTGCTATCGCTGACGCGCCGCCCTCAGGTGGTGCGGCGGGTTCGTTCGCTCGGCGCCTGATTGCTCAGGTGCAGAGCGAAGGCGTAACCGCTTCGGTATTGTAGATCTGCGAAAGGTCTCTGTCGTCGCGTACGACCATTGCCGCGATTGTGTTCATGTCGCTGTATGTCTTGATGCCGAACATGTTCGGCCGCACGAGCGGGAACAGCGGTTCATAGCGGTAATGAACCTCGACGAAGATGATGGCAGTGTTCGCCGGCGCGTAGACCTGGCGGCCTGTCGGCCCCATTCCGCTCAGATTGTCATCGCCTTGCACGCCATATTGGGGCGTATAGCTCGTCGCCTGGCCGTAGCAGCGTTGCCAGTGAATCCAGTTCTTGTTCGGATGATTTGTCGTGTCCGGGTCAGGTTCCAGGCTGGAGATGATGATGCGAGCCTTTGCGTTGGATACGCGGCTTTCATCTGCCTGACGCTCGGACGAAACGCCGTTAATGTTGAGACTTCCACCTTGCGCCAGTGCGCCCAGCAGCAGATCGTTGATCTGCGCCTCGGTGATCTTTTTGGCCGACAGCAGATTGCCTTCGCCTATCCGCGCGGCGTTGTCGGCCACCTGAAGTGCCAGCGCTGAAACGCGCATCTTTGTGATCGAATAGTTGGCGAGTTCGGCGCCGCCGCTGATCATCAGCAACAGCAACGGCGCGCCAAAGGCGAATTCGATGAGGCTCATGCCGCTTTCATTCGCACCCAGCGAACGGATTTGGCGCCATGCCGAAGAGAGGGAGGCGAGGCGCGTCATGGGCAGGCCTGAGTTGTCGGTGTACCGGTCGGCGTCGTCTGGTCGCCATAGGGCTGGTTGGCGAGCACCGTCTGCGAGGTCAGGTTCACGGTCGCGGGCAGGCCGATCAGCGTCGCCACCGGGAACAGCCGCGTAAAGTTCATGTTCACGGTGTAGACGACGACATCCTTCGCGCCGCCCTGACCGTCTTCTCCGCCCTTGGCATCATAGACACCGTTGAAATTACGGTCGACCCAGACTTCGCCAGATTCGCAGATGCCGTTTTCATTGGCGTCTTCGGGTCGCTGCGCTTGCGCGTCGGTGAAGTTGGAATAGGCCTCGCGGCTGATGTTGATC
>JBFXHW010000399.1:0-2881 GCA_050176605.1 Sphingobium sp.
CTCCGTCGATGCAGAGGTCGGTTTCGATCAGTTCCCGGTCTACGCGCCGGGCGTCAGCAAAGGGCTTTTTGCTTGAACAACGGTTTGCCGTGCTTGGTCGCAGGCGGATCAAGTCCCAGAAGCGCATAGGCGGTCGGTGCGAGATCGAGGATATGTGCGGCCTCGGGCGGCTCGGAGCCGATGTCCGGCCCGGCGGCGATCAGGAAACCTTCGCCGCGATGATTTCCGCTGCGTCCTTGCGGATGGGTGCCGGGGGTCGGCCAGGCCACTCTGCCGAACTGCGGCGAAACCAGCGCGCGGTGCTTCGCGGCCGCAGTCGGCGTCCAGCGGATGAGCAGATCCGGGAGATGCGACTGCATCGCGCCGTCAGGATAGAGTTGCTCGATCTTCATCGTGGCTTCGACCGCTGCCTCGCCACTGTCCTCATCCACGAAGGTCGCGAGCCCGGCGATGATGCGATCACGGAGCGCATCATATTCCTCCGGAGCGACAATGCCGTCCGCCTCGCGCCCCTGCAGGTTGATGCGGATATAGCCGTAGAGATCGCTGAACGCCGCGAAGGCGCTGGTTGTGCTCCAGTCGATACCCCGCGTGCGCCAGAACAGCGTCAGCTTGTCCTGCAGAAAGAGCGGGAGGCGCGTCTTGACCCAACTGCGCACATCGGCAGGAACCAGCGCGCGCAGCTTGTCGAGCAGGCCGGGTTTCACGTCGGGCGCGTCTCCGGCCAGCACCCGGGACAGCATCTCGGCCAGGACGTCGACCCGAGAGTTGTTGACACCCATGCCGTGCAGCGAGAACAGCAGGATGTTGGGCTCGCCATCCATGGCGTCAATCAGGCGGCCTATCCCGGCGTCAGCCGCCACATAGACCTGACGGAGCGCATCGTTGAGCGCATCCTGCTCCGCCGCCGTCGCCTCTCCCAGCATGTTGGCGCGATCCCAGAGCTGATGACCGGCGCGGTGCGTGGCGGAAAAACAGAGCAGGAAAAGGTCGCAGGGCTCCTCTTCGACCAGCATCGCACCTGCTTGCGCCACCATTTCGGTCGTGCGCACGCATTGGTCGCGGACCTGCAAGAGCTGGCTCGCCGTCAGCAGATAGGCTTCCTCGTCATCGAACGGCGGGCGGCCGATCCGCCGTTCGATGTCTGCGATCAGCTCGGGCGGCTGCGAACAGGTCGGCTGGAGCGTCTCATGCGTCGCCCAGCCGCAGAGTTCGCGTCCCGGATAGGGCTCGGGCGCATAGGCCAGCGGCACATCGACCGCTGCAACACGCAGACCCCGATCCGCCAGATCGCGCCAGAAAGTCGGCAGCGGCATCCATTCGGGCGTGGGCCGGTCATGCCGCATCAGGCCCGGCCGCCACATCAGATAATGATAGAGGCCGTGCTCGCCGGGCGGCGTGCCGGTGTAGAAGCTCGGCCATGGCGATCCAACAAGCCAGTCGGCGGTGGATTTGAGCGGCAGGAACGCGCCCCGATCGCGCACACGCCGCAAATTGGGCAGGCTGCCATCCTCCATCCAGCGGGACATAAGCGAGATTTCGGCGGCGTCGATGCCGATCATCAGGAGCGGCGTTCGGTCATTCTGCAGCATGGGACGCCTTGTCCATGGAGGGGAGTATCTCGTCGCCATGCACGCACCCGTTGCGGAAGCCCAGGCTCCAGGCTGCTAGGCCGAGGATCAAGACCGGAAAATACAGCAGCATCTTGACGAGCGCAGCCCGATCCCACGCCGCAGCACGGCCCGTGAGCCAGATCAGCCGTTTGAACGCCACCAGCGGAATCATCCAGAGATGGCGGCCGAGCTTGCGCTGAAACGGCGTCAGGTTGAGCAGCAATATGCCCCGAACGTGACCGAAGCGGTACTGATGCACGCAAAACTGCCTGAGCGTCTCGCGTCCGAAGTGGCGGATGCGGGCGGTAGGTGCAAACATGGTCTGATCCGGCCAGCGTGCAGCGACCCGCTGGCAGAATATGCCGTCTTCTCCGGTCGGCTGCTCGGTGCGCGGAAAGCCTCCGACGGCTTCGAAATCCGACCTGCGCATGGCGATGTTGCAGCTTGGTATGAGCATTTCAGCTCCAGCGGGCCGCCCCGGCGCCTGATTGGCGAACTGCATCTGATTGTCGATGACGGCAACAGGATGCAACGGCTTGCCATGCAGCACCGCGCCCCCGACGAGCTTCGCCCCGGATCGCAGCGCATTGGTGATCGCGGCGATCCATCCCGGCTCGGCGACGCAATCGGCGTCGATGAAGGTGAGATAATCTCCTCTTCCCTGCGTCGCGCCAAGGTTCCGCGCCGCGCCCGCAAGCAGGCCCTCCGAATGCCGGATCAGCCGCACGGACGGGAAACGGGCGCACAGTTCGGAAACGGCGGGATCGGCTGCGGAATCGACGACGATCACCTCATATCCACCTGCAACCTTCTGGTCGGCAAGGCTCGTAAGGCACGCTGAAAGGGGCACCGCATGGCCGCGGCAGGGTATGACCACGGACACCAGCGGCTTCTCGGAACCGTCACTCATCGAGGCGAAAGAGCCGATTGCCGCCGCGCCAAGGGAGGCGAGCCATTCCGGGGATGCGCCGGGCTCCCACCGTTCATCGACCCATATCCAAGCCCCTTTTGCTGCCGGTTCCTATAGTCGAGCCTGAAAAAATCGGCAACTTCGCAGGGTTAATAGCGTAGCGCGTGCGGCGTTTTCCCGGCAGAGGACTGGATCGATGTTGAAGTCGACCCTGTCGCGCATGAACCGGAAACTTGAAGCCGCAACCTATGGCCGCTTCTTCCGGGACATCGGCATCGTTTCCGTCGTTCGGCTTTCGGGTGGACTGCTGCTGTTCATCAGCCAGATCTTTCTCGCCCGGTGGATGACGACGGAAGCG
>JBFXHW010000400.1:0-2867 GCA_050176605.1 Sphingobium sp.
GAAGGCGAGTTCGACGAATATGACGCGCAACTGACCCGCGCCTTTCGTCTGCCTGGCAAGGCAAAGCTTGATCGCGAAATCGGCGATTTCGGTGTAGAGGCCGCTGAAAATCGGGCTGAAGACGCCAAGCATCAGGCAGCCTTGATGCTGGCCAGCCATTGGTGGGACTGGCTTGGTGCTGCCGCTGAAGCCAAGGTCGATGCTCAGGCCGTCGATAATTACGAAACGGCGCTGGCGGCGGTGAAGCGCCGGGTCGAGTTGCACGATGCGGCGCAACTCGAGGCGGATCAGACTACTGCCGCGCTGGGTGCCGCGCGCGTGATGGCGGAACAATCCGCCGGCCGTGCCGAACTGGCGCGCGCAAGGCTTGCCGCCCATTTCCCTGCCCTCGCCATTCCGGCACAGGCAATAGAGGTTCCGCAACCACAAATTCCGGAGGGTGGGCTGGACCGCTATCGCGATCTCGTACTGCTCAACAGTCACGAGATCGCCGCCGCCGATGCTGTGGCGCGCCAAACGGACAGCATGGCCGCACGGGCACGCAAGGAGAAAGTGGCGGACCCTTCTTTGGGAGTCCGGCTTTTCTCCGAGCGCGGCGGGGCCGAACGGGGCGCGGGTGTACTGCTCTCGATACCGCTGGGCGGCGGTCACCGTTCTGCGTTGGCGGATCAAGCCGCTGCAGACGCCAGCGCCGCCCGGGCTGAAGCCAGTCTGGCGCGCTTCGAGGTTCGGGAAATGGCCGACGCCGACCTGGCCACGGCGAGGTTCCGCTTTGTCGCCTGGCAACGCGCCCGCGAGAGCCTCGACGCCCAGATGGCTGCCCTACTGAAGCTGCGGCGAGGACATAATCTCGGCGAAATCGACCTGTTCGACCTGCTGCTGGGTGAACGAATGGTCCATGATGCTTTCCGCAACGAAGCGGTTGCACGCACCGAAGCGATGCGCGCTATCACCCGGTTGCGAATTGACAGTCATGAACTCTGGCTTTCTGAATAATATGGTCCCGGGGAGAAATTGGTCGGTCGCTGGACGCGGCATTGCCTTGATATGCGCCATCTTGTTGGGCGCATGTGCAGCACGCCCGGAGCTGCCCGTCCGTTCCGCAGGCCAGGCTTCCGATGCTTTGAGGATCGTTTGGGTGCATGCCTATCTCGCGGATGACGGGGTTAAAGTCTCAGGCTTTGCCAAACGTCCGCCCCTCCGGTTGGGCCAGATAATGGGGTATATTCGAACCGTCGCCAGACTTACTGACGGGCAAGTCGTGGCGGAGAAATATGTCCTTGCGAAAACGATTGTACAACGTTCGGGAAAAGGAGGAACATTCTTCGTAAAGCTGCGCTTGGCAGACCCCTCAGTCATAGAGACTGTTGAGGTCAGCTATGTCTCGGAAAAGGATTTCGACAGCTCCCGAGCTTCCAACAGCTCGTGAAAACGCGTCGCTTGCGACGATTGGGCAGGCGGCCATCTTGAGAACCTCCTCCTGCGTTATGCAGGTTGGATTTTGCCGCACAAGCCCACGCTGGCGTCGGGGGCAATTGTCAACTTAACTACTTAACCGGACCAGTCATCGCGGGGAGTCCATCCGCGCGCGTACGCTCGCACGCGCCATGATTGATCATCAGGATGACGCAAAGCGCACGGCAGATTCCATTGGCTTAGCGGCTTGATTCCGCTTTGAGTACTGGCGCCAGCGCCGTCGCCAATGGGCCGATCCAGGGCTCGTAATTCTTCCACTGCTCCAGGCCCTGCGTATTTATCGGCTGGCGTACCTGTTCGGAGCTGGCGGTACGCACCGCCCGATCGTTGTTATAAAATTCCAGGCACGCCTTTTCAAAGGGCAAACCAAGATAATCGAGCAGGCGCCGTACTTCCGTCTCCGTGTCGGCAACCAGAGCTTCATATATCACCCGATGCACAGCCCCGGGCGCCGCGATATCATATGCCGTCATCAATCCCACATAATCACAATAATAGCGGCCAATATCCGACAGGTCGTACGAGAAGGCCTGTCCCCGTGCGAAATGCTGCTTCCAGCCGGAAAAGCAGCAGGACATCGGGTGACGCCGTACATCGACGATTCTGGCGTTGGGAAGAACCAGCCTGATAAGCCCGACATGCTGCCAGTTGTTGGGCATCTTGTCGATGAAGAGCGGCCGGTCGGATTGCCGGTGGACGCGTGTTCGCTCGATATATTCCTCGCCGATCCGCAGACGGTCCTCCGCCGAAAGCGAGGCGATCATCGAACGGAAATCGGGGAAGGCGCCTTCGTCCACCCGGGATTGCAGCCGGCTGGCGATCATCATCATGTCCGGGAGTTCCATCGTGCCTTCGATCTGGCTGTGGCTCGAAAGAATCTGTTCCACCAAAGTCGATCCTGAACGCGGCAAGCCGACAATGAAGATCGGATCAGGCGCAGCGCAACCCCCATCCCCCATTTCGGCGATGAAGGCACTGGTAAAAACATCGGAGGTCGCAGCGACCTCGGCAGAAAAATCGTCCGCATCATGCCGGATCATGCTGCGGCGAATGCGATTGCCCTGATCATAATGGCTGAAGGACGCGGCATAATTCCGCGCATCCTCAAACGCCTTGCCGAGCGAGAAATGAAGATGAAAGACATCCTCGCGCCTGTCGTCGCCTCCCGCTTCGAGGGACACAAGCGCCTCTTGCATCACCGCGATGTCGTCGGCGTCCAGCTTCACGGTCTTCAGGTTGGCAAGGCTCCACCAAGCCTCGCCCATCGTGGGCTGATAGGTCACGGCCTGGCGATACGCATGAACGGCATCCGCCTGATTGCCCAGCGTCTTCTCAACATGGCCCAGATTCTGCCAGACTTGGGGATGCTCCGGTTGTTGAGTCAGAATGCT
>JBFXHW010000401.1:0-2842 GCA_050176605.1 Sphingobium sp.
AGAAGGGGCGACGCGTGATCGGCGGGTCCGAGGGCTGGATGGAGGTGCTCGGCTGCGGCATGGTTCATCCCAGGGTGATCGCCAATTGCGGGCTCGACCCGGCGGAGTGGCAGGGCTTCGCGTTCGGCACCGGCGTCGATCGGCTGGCGATGCTCAAATATGGCATGGACGACCTGCGCGCCTTTTTCGACGGTGATCTGCGCTGGCTAAGGCATTACGGCTTCCGCGCACTCGATGTGCCGACGCTTTCAGGAGGCGTTGGCGCATGAAGTTTTCATTCTCCTGGCTTCGCGACCATCTCGACACCAAGGCGGACGCGGCCGAGGTCGCCGAAACCTTGACCCGCATCGGCCTTGAGGTCGAAGCCGTCGATAATCCGGCGGAACGGCTGCGGCCGTTCACGATCGCAAAGGTGCTGACCGCCGAGCAGCATCCGCAGGCCGACAAGCTGCAGGTGCTTTCGGTGGATGACGGCAGCGGGAAGCCGCTCCAGATCGTCTGTGGTGCGCCCAATGCGCGACAGGGCCTGATCGGTGTGCTGGGGCGTCCCGGCGACTATGTGCCCGGTCTTGATGTGACCCTCAAGCTGGCGGCGATCCGGGGCGTCGAATCGCACGGCATGATGTGCTCGATGCGCGAGCTGGAGCTGGGCGACAGCCATGATGGCATCATCGAGCTGCCCGCTGATGCGCCGATCGGCACGGCCTATGTAGATTATGCGGCGCTCGACGATCCGGTGTTCGACATCGCGATCACGCCTAACCGGCAGGATTGCATGGGCGTGCGCGGCATCGCACGCGATCTGGCGGCGGCCGGGCTCGGCAAGCTCAAGCCGCTGAACATTCCGGCGATCCGGGCCGAAAAGCCGTGCCCCATCGAAATCCGGACCGACGATCCAGAAGGCTGCCCGGCATTTTTCGGCCGCGTGGTGCAGGGCGTCACCAATGGCGCAGCGCCGGAATGGATGACGGCGCGCCTCAAGTCCGCCGGTCAGCGGCCGATCTCGGCGCTGGTCGACATAACCAACTATGTGATGCTCGATCATGGCCGCCCGTTGCACGTCTATGATCTCGCCAAGCTTCAAGGCGCGCTGGTCGCCCGCAAGGCTAAGGATGGTGAGGCACTGACCGCGCTCAACGAGAAACAGTACAGCCTCGATCCGACGATGACGGTGATCGCGGATGACGCGGGGGTGCACGACATCGGCGGCATCATGGGCGGCGAACATTCCGGCGTCAGCGAAACCACCACCGACATCGTGATCGAATGCGCCTATTTTACGCCTGAAGCGATTGCGCGCACGGGGCAGAAGCTGGGCCTGACATCCGATGCGCGAAGCCGCTTCGAACGCGGCGTCGATCCTGATTTCCTTGACGACGGCCTTGCGATCGCCACGCAGCTGGTGACGGACATTTGCGGGGGCGCGCCTTCAAAGGCGGTCAAGGCAGGCGAGCCACCTGCTGCGGCGCACACATTTCGTTATGATCCGACGCTGTGCGGCAAGCTCGCCGGCATCGAGATCGCGCCCGAAAAACAGCGCAAGATCCTGCAGAAGCTCGGTTTCGGCGTCGATGGCGGCTGGACGGTGCGCGCGCCGAGCTGGCGTCGCGACATCGACGGCCCGGCTGATCTCGTGGAGGAAGTCGTGCGTATCGTAGGGATCGATTCGATCCCGTCGACGCCGTTGCCGCGCGCGGAAGGCGTTGCGAAGCCGACCGCCACGCCCCTGCAGCAGATCGAACGCGCCGTGCGGCGCGCTGCCGCCGCGCGCGGCCTTTCCGAAGCCGTGACGTGGAGCTTCATCAGCGAGAGCGAGGCTGCCGCGATCGGCGGCGGCACATGGGTTCTGGCCAATCCGATCAGCGAGGAGCTGAAAGTGATGCGGCCATCGCTCTTGCCCGGCCTGATCATGGCGGCGCGGCGCAATGCGGATCGCGGCGCGTCCTCGATCGCGCTGTTCGAGGTCGGACGGCGCTACCTGACGGATGGCGAACAGCTCATGCTCGGGCTGATTCTTGCCGGGAACCGGGAAAATCGCGACTGGCGATCTGGCAGTGCAAAGGCGTTCGACGCCTATGATGCGAAGTCGGAAGTGATGGCATTGCTCGCCGCCGCCGGTGCGCCGGTCGACCGTCTGCAGGTGATGGAGCCGGTATCGGGCGCCTATCATCCCGGCCAATCGGGCACGCTGAGGCTTGGCCCAAAGACCGTGCTTGCCGAATTCGGTGCCTTGCATCCCGCGACTGCCAAGGCCTTCGACCTCGACGGTCCGGTGATGATTGCGGAAATCCATCTCGGCGCGATTCCGGCAAAGCGCGCGCCCGGGCGGACACGTCTCGCTTACTCCCCGCCCGCGCTGCAGCCGGTGAAGCGCGATTTCGCGTTCTTCGTGCCGGAAGCGCTGGCTGCGGGCGATCTGCTGCGCGTGGTCGCGGGCGCGGACAAGGCGGCGATCGCCGATGTCAGCCTGTTCGACCTGTTCAGGGGGCAAGGCGTGCCTGAAGGCGAGAAGTCGTTGGGCGTGGAGGTTGTCCTGCAACCAGGCGACAAGAGCTTCACCGACGAGGACCTCAAGGCGATCGCTGACCGCATCGTGACTGCGGCGGGCAAGCTTGGGGCGAGGCTGCGCGGCTAACGCGCGCAATTCGTCCTAAGTCATACCGCGCGATATTTTCCACAGAAAATATCGGGCCGCGACAATTGCCTCGAAGATAAACATGGACATGACGAGCCGTCCGCTTTTACTCCTGCATCAGGAGAAAGGCGATGACTGGCCCATCTATTATAGTTAACTATTCATTAACTATAATGCTGTTCATCTCTATTGGTTTGGCATTTTTCT
>JBFXHW010000402.1:0-2840 GCA_050176605.1 Sphingobium sp.
GAAGGCGCGGGCATCTTCGGGACCCGGATTGCCGCGGGCCGCGACCATGGCCCGCGTGAACGCGCGCAGGGCCTCGATGCGCGCGTCGGCGATCGGCTCGTCGTTGCGGATGGCATCGGTGATCGCGGGCGGGACCTTGGACATCCGATCCGCGACGAAGCTGTGCGCCGCGACGCAATAATGGCAGCCATTCTCGCGGCTCACGGTCAGGAGGATGACTTCCTGCTCGAACGGGGTGAAGCCCGCTTGCTCGCGGAAGCGCTGATAGCCGTGGTTGTAGGTGTCGAGCAGCGCGGGCAGGTTCGCCATCGCGGCATACATGTTGGGGACGAAGCCCAGAGTCTGGCGCGCCGCAGCCAAGGGCGCGCTGATCGCGGGGTCGGGATCATGTTCGCCGCGGAGCGGCATCGTCGTGCGGAACGTGTCGGTCATCATAGGCACCTTCTGGTCGGATATTGCTTCCGCATGGGCCGTGCCGCCTGCATGGCTGGCAGGCGGCACGGCGGACGTGCTGAACGGGGGGTGGGTCAGCGTCGTCATCTCCTGATTCGTTTGGAGGGCGCGATCGGTTACGGCCGCCTCGCAAAGAAAAGGACGAAACCGAATTCCCTCTTCTCGCGAAGTAACAACCGCAATCGTCGATTCCAGGAGCGCCTCATGGTCTTTCCCTCCCTGCCGGAGAATCCGCAGCTTTCCGACCTCTTCCAGCGCTTCCCGCACAGCGCGCCGCCACTGCTCGACTATCATGACCGGCTCCTGCGCGATCCATCGCCGCTGACCGTCGCCGAACGGGAGCTGATTGCCGCCTACGTCTCCGCCCTGAATTCATGCAACTTCTGCCTGGGCGCGCATGCCATCGCGGCCCAGGCCTACGGGATCGACCCTGTGGTGGTCGAAGCACTGATCGCGGACCTCGACAGCGCGCCGGTCGAAGATCGCCTGAAGCCCATCCTGGCCTATGTGCGAAAACTGACGCCTACGCCGTCGCGGATCACCCCGGGCGACGCGGCAGCCGTCTATGCCGCCGGCTGGGACGAGCAGGCCCTCTTCGATGCCGTGAGCGTCTGCGCGCTCTTCAACATGATGAATCGCATCGTCGAGGGCTCGGGGATCAAGCTGGATCCGCGGCAGCGTTCGCCCGAAGAGATCGAGGCGCGCGCAAAGCGCATGGGCCGGCCCGGGGCCGATCCGCATCGCGGCGAGCATAGCTACGGCAAGCTCGCGCAGATGTGGGGGCTGGATCGTGCCTGACGCCTGGCTGCCGGCGCAGCCGGCCCTGATCGGGAGGAATGCGAAATGAAGCGGGCCCTGATCCTGGTCGCGATCGGCATCGTCGTCGTGGCCTTCGTTCATTTCGGCCTCGGCGACGCGCTGACCCTCGACAATCTGAAGGCCCAGCAGGGACGGTTCGAGGCTCAATATCTGGCTTCTCCGGTGCGGGTCGTGCTCCTTTTCTTCGCACTCTATGTCGCCGTCACCGCCGTGTCGCTCCCGGGCGCGGCAATCCTGTCGATGGCGGCGGGCGCCTTGTTCGGACTTGTCGAGGGCACGCTCATCGTTTCGTTCGCATCGACGATCGGGGCGACTCTCGCCTTCCTGTCGTCGCGATACCTGTTTCGCGACTGGGTGCGCGCCCGCTTCGGGCAAAGGTTGAAGGCGATCGACGCAGGCGTGGCCCGCGACGGCGCCTTCTATCTCTTCACCTTGCGTCTGGTGCCGGTGTTTCCGTTCTTCCTGGTCAACCTCCTCATGGGGCTGACCGCGATTCGGACGGTGACCTTCTACGCGGTCAGCCAGGTGGGAATGCTCGCCGCCACGATCGTTTATGTGAATGCGGGTACCCAGCTTGCCGGGATCGAGACCCTCTCCGATGTCGCCACGCCGGGGCTGATTGCATCCTTCGCCGCGCTGGGGCTGTTCCCCTGGCTCGCCCGCTCGATCGCGGGCCTGATGCGGAACCGGCGCCTCTATGCGCGCTGGACGCGGCCGAGATCCTATGATCGCAACCTCGTCGTCATCGGCGCCGGCGCGGCGGGCCTAGTTTCTTCCTACATAGCGGCGACCGTCAAGGCGAAGGTGACTTTGGTCGAAGCGCACAAGATGGGCGGCGATTGCCTCAACTTTGGCTGCGTGCCGAGCAAGGCGCTGATCCGGACCGCCCGGCTCGCGCAGGAAATACGCGACGGTGGCCGCTACGGGCTTCGCGACGCGGAGCCCAGGTTCAGGTTCCGTGACGTCATGCGCCGGGTGAATGAGGTCATTCGCGCGGTCGAGCCGCACGACAGCGTCGAACGCTATACCGGGCTCGGCGTCGACGTCGTCCAGGGCTATGCGACGATCGTCGACCCCTGGACCGTCGAGATCGCGCGCAACGACGGCGCCTCGCAACGCATCACCACACGCTCGATCATCATCGCGACCGGCGGCGCGCCTTTCGTTCCGCAACTGCCGGGCATCGAGGATAGCGGATACGTGACCAGCGATACTCTCTGGGATGTCTTTTCCGAGCTGGACGAGGCGCCGAAGCGGCTGCTTGTGCTGGGCGGCGGGCCGATCGGCTGCGAACTCGCGCAATGCTTTGCCAGGCTAGGATCCTCGGTGACACTGATCGAAAGCGGGCCGCGCCTCTTGAAGCGCGAGGACGAGGACGCGTCCGCGCTCGTCGAGCGGGAATGTGCCCGGCTGGGTATCACCGTCCTTCCCCGACACAAGGCGCTGCGGGTTGAGCAAGAGGGCGGCGAGAAATTCCTGGTCGCGGAGAATGAAGGGCGCGAGCAGGCCCTGCCGTTCGACGCCCTCCTCGTCGCGGTCGGGCGCACCGCCCGCCTGACCGGCTATGG
>JBFXHW010000403.1:0-2826 GCA_050176605.1 Sphingobium sp.
GCCATGCTCGAACGCATCATCCGACTGTCGATCCGGCAACGCTGGACCGTCCTCGCCTTGGTCCTGCTGTCCGCCGCGATCGGCGCGTGGGCCTTCACGCAGCTGAAGATCGATGCGGTGCCGGACATCACCAATGTCCAGGTGCAGATCAACACGCCGGCGCCCGGATTTTCGCCGCTCGAGGCCGAGCAAAGAATCACGTTCCCGGTGGAGACAGCGCTCGCCGGCCTGCCGCGGCTCGAATATACCCGCTCGGTTTCCCGCTCCGGCCTCTCTCAGGTCACTGTCGTCTTTCGGGACGGAACGGACATCTATTCCGCGCGGCAATTGGTGAACGAACGTCTGCAGGGCGTCCGGGACAGCCTGCCGCCGGGTGTCGTCCCGGCCATGGGACCAATTGCGACCGGGCTCGGCGAGATCTTCATGTATACGGTGGAGGCCCGCCCTGGTGCTCTGAAGGCGGATGGCAGCCGCTACACGCCGCAGGATCTGCGCACGCTGCACGACTGGGTGGTGCGGCCGCAGCTGCGCAACGTGCCCGGCGTGACCGAGGTCAACTCGGTCGGCGGGTTTCGCCGCGAATATGTCGTCTCGCCGATCCCGGCGCGATTGAGCGGCTTCGGTCTGACCATCGCGGACCTCACGCGCGCGCTCGAGCGCAACAACGCGAATGTCGGCGCCGGCTATGTCGAGCGCTCGGGGTCGCAGTTCGTGATCCGGGTGCCCGGCCAGGCGCAGGGCATTCCCGACCTTTCCGGGATCGTCGTCGCCTATCGCGGGGGCACACCGATCCGCATCGCCGACGTCGCGGACGTGTCGATCGGTTCGGAAATCCGCCAGGGCGCGGCGACGATGAACGGCCGGGAGGTCGTCCTCGGCACGATCTACATGCTGGTCGGCGAGAATGCCCGCGAGGTCAGCGTCGCGGTCGCCGAGCGGATCGAAACGGTGAATGCGTCGATGCCGCCGGGGGTCAGGGTGAACCCGGTCTACGACCGGTCCAGGCTGGTCGAGGCCACCGTGCGCACGGTCGAGACCAACCTCGCCGAAGGCGCGCTGCTAGTCATCGTCGTGCTGTTCCTGCTGCTCGGCAACATGCGCGCCGCCTTGATCACGGCCGCGGTGATCCCGCTCTCATTCCTGCTCACCATCACCGGCATGGTCGCCGGGGACATATCAGGCAACCTCATGAGCCTCGGCGCGCTCGATTTCGGGCTCATCGTCGATGGCGCGGTGATCATCGTCGAGAATTGCCTCAGACGATATGCCGAAGCGCAGCACGATCTTGGGCGCCTGCTGACGCGCGACGAGCGCTTCGATCTTGCCGCCGAGGCATCGACCGAGGTCTTCCGGCCCAGCCTGTTCGGCATCGCCATCATCACGATCGTCTATCTGCCGATCTTCGCTCTCACCAGCGTGGAGGGCAAAACCTTCCACCCCATGGCGATCACGGTGGTGCTGGCACTTACCGCTGCTGCGATCCTTTCGATCACCTTCGTTCCGGCTGCCATCGCAACCTTCGTGACCGGCAAGGTAAAGGAGAAGGAAGGTGCGATCGTTGGCGGCGCGAAGCGTCTCTACGCGCCTCTGATCGACTGGGCCTTGAAGGCGCGCTGGCTCGTAATAGTTCTAGCGCTCGGCCTCGTGGCGATCACGGGCGTGGCGGCAACGCGGCTCGGCTCGGAGTTCATCCCCAATCTCGACGAAGGCGACATCGCGCTGCACGCGCTGCGCATCCCGGGCACCAGCCTGACCCAGTCTGTCCAGATGCAGACGGCGCTGGAGAATCGCCTGCGCCAGTTTCCCGAAGTGGCCGCCGTCTTCGCCAAGATCGGCACCGCCGACGTCGCGACCGACCCGGTGCCGCCGTCCGTGTCCGACACGTTCATCATCATGCGGCCGCGCAGCGAATGGCCGGACCCCAGAAAGCCCAGGGCGCAGCTGATCGCCGAAATGAACGCCGCGGTGCAGACCATCCCGGGCTCGCGCTACGAGTTCACCCAGCCGATCCAGATGCGCTTCAACGAACTGATCGCCGGCGTCCGCTCGGACGTTGCCATCCGGATCATGGGCGACGATCTCGATCAGCTGGCGAGCCTCGCGCGGCACGTGACTGCCATCGCCGCCAGCGTGCCTGGCGCGGCGGACGCGCAGGCCGAGCAGGTCACCGGTCTGCCGTTCATCGAGATCGTTCCCGATCGGGCGCGGCTGACCCAATTGGGCATCAATGTCGCCGATGTTCAGGAAGTGGTCTCCGCCGCGACCGGCGGCACCGAGGCCGGCCAGATTTTCGAGGGCGACCGGCGCTTCAATATCGTCGTTCGCCTGCCGGAATCGATGCGGCAGGACGAATCTGTCCTGGAACGCCTGCCCATCCCGCTGCCGGGCGGAGGCGAGGGGGCGCGCGGATCGGTGCCCTTGTCCGAGGTCGCGACGATCAACCGGACGACAGGCCCCAATCAGATCAGTCGCGAGAACGGCAAGCGCCGCGCGGTGGTCACGGTCAATGTGCGCGGCCGGGACCTCGGATCCTTCATCGCCGAGCTGCGGCAGCGGCTGGGGGCCGAGGCTGAACTGCCGGAGGGCTACTGGATCGAATATGGCGGCACGTTCCAGCAGTTGCAGTCCGCCTCGCGGCGCCTGCAGATTGTCGTCCCGCTCGCGCTCTTCCTGATCTTCGGGCTGCTGATGATCCTCCTCGGCTCGGCGAAAGATTCGGCGATCGTCTTCTCCGGCGTGCCGCTGGCGCTGACCGGAGGCGTGTTCGCGCTGCTGTTGAGGGGAATACCATTTTCGATCTCGGCTGGGGTCGGCTTCATCGCGCTT
>JBFXHW010000404.1:0-2803 GCA_050176605.1 Sphingobium sp.
CCGAGACAGATCAATCGTGCAGGGCGGCGGCCACTTCTGCAAGACCGATGTCGGTCGGGATGATCGGTGTCCATAGATCCGCTGGCGGACGTTTCTCCGGGTCGATCACCCAGTCCGGATGACACATATAGCGGACCCTGTCGGGCGTCAGCTTGGCTTGGGGGCCGCGAAGCATCCGGTCAATCCGGGCGATACCCATCAGGACCGCCTGCGGCAGCGGCACGGCGATAACGCGCCGGCCCAACGCCCTGCCGACGGCGCCCGCAAGTTCGCGGTGAGAGAGGCCGCCCGGCGTGCCGTCGTCCACTTCCCACGTCACGCCCTTATATGTATCGCCGCCGGGCTGGCAGAGTGCCGTCAGCACGGACGCCAGATCGCGCACATGGATCATCGAGGCGCTGCCGCTCGGCGGAACGGGTAATATGCCGAAGCGGGCGGCGCGCAGCACCTCGACGAATTCCGTGTCGCGCGGACCATAGACGGCGGGCGGGCGTATCATCGCCCAGTCGAAGCCGGAGGCCCGGACCCGTTCTTCGGCGGCGTGCTTTGACCAGCAATAGTCGGAGAGCTGCGGCTGGCGCGCGGCAAAGGACGAGACATGGACAAGGCGTCTGAGCCCTGTCCGCTCCATTGCGGAAATGACGTTCTCGGTGCCGGTAACGTTACCCGCGTCGAAACCGTCGCGGTCGGGCGCATTCACGACACCGGCGATGTGGAGTACAAGGTCTGCCCCTTCCATCAGCGCGTCGAGTGAACCGGGATCGTCGAGCGCGCCCGGCACCCAGGTCACACCCTTGCGCGCCGCCTGGGGACGACGGGTAAGTGCCCGCACGGCAAGTCCCGCAGCCAATAGCTGTTCGAGCGTCGCTGCGCCGACAAAGCCGGTCGCTCCGGTCATCGCGACAGTGCGCGTCACAGCATTACCAGATGATCGCGGTGGACGAGCGCGGGGCGAACGATAGTTCCCAGCAACGCGGCGATTTCATCCTTGCGCTTGCCCGCGATGCACGCGGCATCGGACGCATCATATTCGGTCAGACCGCGCGCGATGGCGTGCCCGCCCGCATCGACGATATCGACTACGTCGCCCCGCGCGAAATTGCCGGATACGGCGGTGACGCCTGCGGGAAGCAGGCTGTTGCCCTTGCGCAGCGCTGCCTCCGCCCCGGCGTCGACGGTAATCCGCCCTTTGACCACCAGGCGTCCGGCCAGCCAGTTCTGCCGCGCGCGCTTGCCGGACTGGGCCAGGAATATCGTGCCATTGGCGCCCGCTACCCATGTCGAGAGTGGATGCTCGGTCGACCCCGAGATGATGGCGAGATGCGCGCCCGCACCGGTCGCGATCCTCGCGGCCTCTATCTTGGAAGCCATGCCGCCTGATCCCATACCGCTTCCCGACCCACCATCGGCCATTGCCAGAATGTCGGCATCGATGCGTCTTACCTCGGGAATGAGGCGGGCGTCAGGGGTGCTGTGCGGGTTCGCGGTGTAGAGCCCGTCGACGTCGCTGAGCAGAACGACGGCTTGCGCGCGCGCAGCCTGACCGATACGCGCGGCCAGCCTGTCGTTGTCGCCGAAGCGGATCTCTGTGGTGGCGACACTGTCGTTTTCATTGATGACGGGCACTACATCGAGTGACAGCAGGCGTTCGAGCGTTGCGGCCGCATTGAGATAGCGGCGGCGGTTTTCGAGGTCGTCGAGCGTCAGCAACATCTGCGCGGCGGTAAGGCCATTCTCGCCAAGCAGGCTTGCCCAGTGCTGGGAAAGGGCGATCTGCCCCACCGCCGCCGCGGCCTGCGCATCGTCGAGACTCGCGCGTCCACCCTTGGCCAGCGAGAGGCGCCGCGCACCGAGGGCAATCGCCCCGGACGAGACAACAATGATCTGTTGGCCGGCAGCGCGCCGCGCCGCAATGTCCGCGACGACGCCCTTCAGCCAACCGGTGCGGACGCTGCCCGTCGCATCGACCAGCAGCGATGATCCGATCTTTACGACAAGGCGCTTTATCGCGTTTGGTGGAAACCCTCTCAGATCGGCGACCATGGTTTGTCCTCCCCGTCGTCGGCGGCGGGCGTTGCCTCGTTCCGGGCTTCCCTTGCCGCATCGCCCAGCACGAGCAGGGCGGCGTCGAGCAGTGCGGGCACGCCCTCGCCGGTCGCGCCGGAAATCAGGAAAATGTCTTCCGCGCCGGCTTCACGCAATTGCGCCGCGACATCCTCCATCAGTTCGGGGCCGAGAAGGTCTCCCTTGTTGAGCACGACAAGCTGCGGCTTATCCTCCAGCCCCTCGCCATAGGCGTCCAGTTCGCCCTGAACGACCCTCCACGCCTCGACCGGGTCGTCGCCGGTTGCGTCGATCAGGTGGATAAGCACGCGACAGCGTTCGATATGGCCGAGGAAGCGATCACCGATTCCGGCGCCTTCCGCTGCGCCTTCGATCAGGCCGGGAATATCGGCGAGAACGAATTCGCGATTGCGGTGGAGTACGACGCCAAGCTGCGGCTTGGTGGTGGTGAAGGGATAGTCTCCGACCTTCGCCTTGGTGTTGGTGACCTGATTGATGAAGGTTGATTTTCCGGCGTTGGGCAGACCGACCAGGCCGACATCCGCCAGCAGCTTCAGCCGCAGCCACACCCATTTTTCCTCGCCGGGCCATCCCGTGCCGTGCTGGCGCGGCGCCCGGTTTGTGGATGTCTTGTAGCTCTCGTTGCCGCGCCCGCCGTCGCCACCGCGCAGGAACACCTCGCGCTGGCCGACTGTCACGAAATCGGCGAGCAATTCGCTATAGCCTTCCTCATCGGGTT
>JBFXHW010000405.1:0-2799 GCA_050176605.1 Sphingobium sp.
TGCCGTTGCCGATAACGACGAGATGGGGGAGGGGGGGCGAATTGCTCATGTCTCCAGTCCTTGTCCCTTCGGTTCCTCAGAGGCTGTATTCGAGCTGCAGCCACAGCTTCTTGGTGTCGGCGCCGAAGCCGTTCGCGTCGTAATCGGCATATTTGGCCAGGAGGCCGAGCTTCTTGCCGACCTTGAATCCAACCTGCGCGTCCCACTCGCTGCCATAGTCAGCGTTGCCGACATCGCTCTGGAAGTCGTGGTAGAACAGGGCGATGTTGAAACCGGGCAGCGTCTTGATCGCCGGCTTCACGGCGATCCCGCCGTAAATGTCCTGAAGGCCCGCATTGGGGGTGGTCAGGAAAACATCAGCCCAGCCGTTGAACTTGTGAAGCGTCGCCATCGGCGTCTGAAAGGCGCGGCCATTGTCCGATCCGAGCAGCTCATAGCCGCCGGTTACGGTGAACACGCCAAAGCCCAGACCTGCCTCCGCCGCGATATAGTCGGCGGAATAGTCGACCGGATTAGCCTTGTAATCGGACTGTGTTGCATAGCTCGCGGAAAGGCTTAGCGATGACTTCGGACCCAGCTTGAATGCGGCAGCAGCGCGCACGCCATAGGTCTGGGTCGAGGTCAGAGCGACGGGTTCCTTGGCGGCGAAATCGAGCAGGTAGCTGAACGCCTTGACCTTGATCGGGCCAAGCCCGGCTCCAGCGCCGAGGAAGATGAAATCCCCGGAATAGGCCTGTCGTGGACCCGCGTCGGCGCCAAAGATCGTCCGATCCGACCAGCTATAGGTGCCGTTAATTGCGACCGGGCCCAACGATGCTTCCGCCGAAACTGCGTCAAAGGTCTGCTCGTTCTGGCGCCAGCCGACCGATCCGACGAAACGCTGGTCGTCGATATTAAGGCGCTGGCGGCCACCGGTCAGGGTCAGCGCCTTTGACTTATATTGTATCTGCGCGCGGTTCAGCTCGACATTTTCGGGATCGGCCACCACCGAATAGCCGTTGGGAGTGAAGAAAGGCGCAGCGCGATAATGATCGACGATGGCGAGCGTGCCCTCGGCCTCCACCAGAGCGGAAAAGCCGCTCTTGGTTGCAGCTGTCACACCCATCCGCACGCGCATCGTGAGGGCATCGGCGTCGGTTGCCGGCTGATCCACATTCTCGTAGCGCAGGCGCGCGTCCACATTAGGTGTCAACGTCAGTCCGTCGGCATGAGCGGGCGATGCAATAATCGTCGCGGCAAAAGCAGTTGTCCCCAAGATCGTCTTTTTCATCGTCGTTTCTTCCCTGTCTTGCTTGTGGTTGCGTCTGTTGGGGGGGGACGGCTCGGCGATCAGGCGGCGTGCGACTGAACGCCATGTTCGTAATCAGCGAGGAACTGCAGCACTTCCTCGCGATAGGCGTAGAATTTCGGATGCTCGAGCAGCGACTTGCGATCGCGCGGTCGGGGCAGATCGACCTCCAGCACCTTGCCGATTGTGGCGTGGGGGCCATTGGTCATCATCACCACGCGGTCGGCGAGCAGGATTGCCTCGTCGACATCGTGGGTGACGCAGATCGCTGTGACATGGGTGCGTTCCCACACCTCCATCAGCACGTCCTGCAGGTCCCAGCGCGTCAGGCTGTCGAGCATGCCGAAAGGCTCGTCGAGCAGCAGCAGTTTGGGCGACAAGGCGAAGGCGCGCGCGATGCCAACCCGCTGGCGCATGCCGTTCGACATGTCGGCCGCCAGCTTGTCCATCGCGTCGCCGAGTCCGACACGGGTGAGGTAATATTCCACGATATCGCGGCGTTCAGCCTTAGAGGCGTGAGGGTAAACCCGTTCCACGCCGATCGAGACATTCTGCCGGGCGGAAAGCCACGGCATCAGGCTGGGTGCCTGAAACACCACCGCCTTGTCTGGCCCGGCGACGTCTATCTCCCGCCCGTCGAGGATGATACCGCCGCCGGATACCGCGTTGAGACCGGCCGCCATCGACAGGACAGTCGATTTGCCGCAGCCCGAGTGACCGATCAGCGAGATGAAATTGCCCTTATCCATCAGCAGGTTGAAATTCTCGACCACGGTGAGCGGCCCCTTGGGCGTGGGGTAGACCTTCTTGAGGTTGAAGAATTCCAGGAAGCGGTTCTGCGTGTTGGTCTTGGCCGCCTGGCGATAGGCCTCGGGTGGGGGAGCAAGCAGGCTGATCGGCGCGACATTGGGCAGCGCCAGCCCGTCTTCGCTCGCGTCGAATTTCTGGCCTTCGTTAAGCGCGCCGAGATACGCGACAATTTCGTGGCGCAAATGCTGATAGGCCGCGTCATGGTTGAGGGCGGTGCGTTCGCGAGGACGGGCGATGCCGACCTCGAAGATGCGTCCGATGCTGGCGCGGGGCGCGGGCTTCAGTACCGCAACGCGATCCGCGAGCAGCAACGCCTCGTCGACATCGTTGGTGATGAGGATGATCGTGCGCTTCTCTACACCGCGAATACGCTCGATCTCGTCCTGCAGCTTCGCGCGGGTGAGGGCGTCGAGCGCGGAGAGCGGTTCGTCGAGCAGCAGGATTTCCGGGCGCATGGCGAGTGCGCGGGCGACCGCGACACGCTGACGCATCCCGCCCGAAAGCTGTGCCGGCTTGCGGTCCATCGCATGACCGAGCCCGACCAGCTCTACCTTCTCGCGCACGAGTGCGGCCTGTTCTCTCCGGGAGAGCGTCTTGTGCACCGCCTCGACCGCGAGCCGCTCATTGCCCTCCACCGTGAGCCAGGGAAAGAGCGAGTAGCTCTGGAACACAAGCCCGCGTTCCGCTCCTGGTCCGGAGGT
>JBFXHW010000406.1:0-2797 GCA_050176605.1 Sphingobium sp.
GGCGCTGGGGTCTTGGCCAAGGGAGGATCCTTCTTGTATCTCTCGTTGGAAGGAAGGCGATTTATAGCCGGGAGGAGCGCGGAATCCAGTAAAAAGCCCGCATCGGTCATTACGTAACCGATTTGGTTATATTGCTCCGATAATGTTGGTTAATTATGGTTCCCCGTCACTTCAGGGGGACGACAATCTCGTCAGGATGCGCGACATTCAGCTCCCGTCGAATCATCTCGTCGGCCATGTCGGGGTCGACATGACGCGAATCGAGCAGATCGACGCGATTGGCAATGCGTGCCCGTTCCGCCTGCACCACCCGCAGCTCTGCCTGACTGTCGTGCAGTTGCCGCGTGAAGTCGCCCCAGGCCAGGATGCCATTTGGCCCGAGGATCGCATAGCCCAGCAGAATGGCCAGCAGCAGGATAGCTATCGCCGGACCGAGGGCCGAGGAAAACAGCATCCGAAGCTTCGCGAGTTGTGCCATACACCCATGAATCACAGTCGATTCTGGCACGCAAGGGAAAAAAGATGAGCGCAGGCGATTTGCGACAGATGGATGACACCAGGGTGCATCCAGAGCGCAGCCTGGAACGCATCTGGTCGGGATTTTAACGGAAAATCCCTCGCCCGGCATAGACGGCCATATCGCCCAACTCCTCTTCGATACGAATAAGCTGGTTGTATTTTGCGAGACGGTCGGACCGCGCAAGGCTGCCGGTCTTGATCTGACCGCAGTTGGTCGCGACAGCAAGGTCGGCGATGGTGGCATCCTCGGTCTCGCCGGAACGGTGAGACATCACTGCGGTGTAACGCGCGCGGTGCGCCATATCGACTGCAGCCAGCGTCTCGGTGAGGCTTCCGATCTGGTTGACCTTGACCAGCAGCGAATTTGCGAGTCCCTGTTCGATCCCCATGGAAAGCCGCTTCGGATTGGTGACGAACAGATCGTCTCCGACAAGCTGGCATTTGTTCCCGATCTTGTCGGTCAGTATCTTCCAACCCTCAAAATCGTCTTCGCTCATCCCGTCCTCGATCGACTTGATCGGGTATCGCTGGACCAGATCCGCGAGATAGTCCGCCATCTCGGCCGGGGTCAGGCTCTTGCCCTCGCCCACCATCTCATATTTGCCACCCTTGAAGAATTCGGTGGAGGCGCAGTCGAGTGCGAGCATCACATCGTCGCCGGGCGTGTACCCCGCCTTCTCGATCGACGCCATGATGAAATCGAGCGCGTCTGTCGTCGAGGCGAGGTTAGGCGCGAAGCCGCCCTCGTCGCCGACAGAGGTCGCAAGTCCCTTGTCGTGCAGCCCCTTCTTCAGCGTGTGAAAAATCTCCGCGCCGATCCGCACCGCGTCGGCGATGCTTTCCGCGCCGACCGGCATGATCATGAATTCCTGAAAGTCGATTGGGTTGTCGGCATGTTCACCGCCATTGATGATGTTCATCATCGGCACCGGCAGGACATGCGCCGAAACACCGCCGACATAGCGATAGAGCGGGAGCCCACGTGCATCTGCAGCCGCCTTCGCCGTAGCGAGACTTACGCCGAGAATGGCGTTCGCGCCGAGCTTGCCCTTGTTGTCCGTGCCATCAAGCGCGATCATTGCCGTGTCGATCTCGCCCTGATCCTCTGCATCCATGCCGATGACTGTTTCGGCAATTTCGCGGTTCACCGCCTCAACCGCCTGCGTCACGCCCTTGCCCATATAGCGGCTCTTGTCACCGTCGCGTTTTTCTACCGCCTCATAAGCGCCCGTCGAAGCACCTGACGGCACGGCGGCACGCCCGAAGCTGCCGTCCTCCAACAAGACGTCCACCTCAACCGTCGGATTGCCGCGGCTGTCGAATATCTGGCGGGCGTGGATGTCGAGAATGGCGGTCATCATCTTGTCCTTCGTCTTCGGTTCTGCCGCCTGTCGGCGCATCTGGTGGGCGACCGCCTAGCCCGCGATGGCGCAGAACGCAATGCACGCCCACCTTCCGTCCGCGCTAAAATTTCGGTCAAAGGGTTTAAAGGCCACGGGGAACTGTTATCTATGGCGAAGCATTGTTCCATAAGACCCCCTCAGGGGCCAAGAGCATGAAGGGATTTGCGATGGCCGAAGCAACCGAAACCACAACCGTACCGAAGCGCAGGGGACGGAAACCCGGAACCGGCAAGACGGCAGCACCGAAAAGCAAGACAGCAGCGACCACAAAGGCGACGCCCACGGCGGCGCCACGCAAGACGGCAGCATCGGCGATGAAGGCGCCTGCGCGCAAGCGCTCCGCGAAAAAGGTTCAGGACGGAAGCTTCACGGAATCGATCGAACTGGCACGCGCCGCTGTCAATTCCGCTACAGCAGCGGCGAAGGTCCGGGTGAAGAGCGCAAAGGAAGGCGCCAAGGCCACCGCAAGTAGCGCCAGATCACGGGCCAAGGGAGCAGCCGACACCGTCAGTTCGTTCGACTGGAAGGAACAGCGCGATCAAGTCGTCGGGCAGGCAACGAAGACCGCCCGCGAGGCCGCCAACACTGCAAAGGCGCGGACCGGTTCCGCGATGCAAAGCCTCGCCAAGCTGATCGGCGATACCGCGCAAACCGTCGATACGAAGCTCGGCCCACAATATGGCGACTACACGCGCCAAGCCGCCAACGCGGTCGCCGGCGCGGCCAAGTCGCTCGATGAAAAGGATATCGACCAGTTGATGGGCGAAGCGCGCGATTTCGTTCGCAAGAGTCCCGCCGTTGCCATCGGTGCCGCCGCTATCGCCGGCTATGTGCTGATGCGCCTTGCAAGAGGATCGGACGAAAGCTGATCTGAA
>JBFXHW010000407.1:0-2797 GCA_050176605.1 Sphingobium sp.
TTTCGAAGGGGGGCAGGGGCCCCTTTATTCAAGCGCCATCGTCATGCGGGCGGATGCGCCTGGCGTGCAGACCGTTGCGGCGAACGGAACTGCGGATCTGCCGGTGACGTCCATGCGCGGACGCCGCCTCGCCTTCAACAGCTCCGATTCGCTGTCGGGCGTTCTGGCACTGGAGCGCGATCTGCAGCACATCGGCCAAAGCCTCGACATATTCTCCGACCGCATCCTGACCGGCGGCCACCGCAACTCGATCAAAGCCGTCGCGAACGGCGAAGCGGACGTTGCCGCGATCGATTGCAGGAGCTGGGCGCTTGCGCGCCGTTTCGAGCCTGCCGCCGAGGCTTTGATTGTCGTGGGCTGGACAGCGCTCAGGCCAGGCCTTCCCTTCATCGTATCGCGTCATCTGCCGGGAAAAACGATTCAATCGATTCGGAGAATTGTCGCGAGGAACGCCGGGACCTGACGGGAGTTGTACGCCCCGCATGATAAAAGCATGGAGGAAACGATGCCACGTCGCATCTCGGCCGCAGAGCTGGTCGAGCAGTTGGTGTCCGAAGGCAAAGGGCGGATCATCTCGGTGGCTGACGCCATCTATTCCATCCGGAAAGCGATCCGGGATTGTGAACATACGGACGAGGAGCTTGGCCAACTCATCGCCGCGATCGCCATACATCACGGATGCAACGTCGCGTTTTCAGGCGCGGGTTCCGATCTCAGCGTGCGAAGCTAAGGAGTTGGCGCTGCCCTGTCAGCGCCGCGCCTGCCACCATTGGCTGCAAAGTCGTCCATTCGGCGGGACCGACGGATCGCCGTCCTTGACGAGACGGACATAATAGACGCGGCGCGTGCCGCCGAAGCTTTCGGGGACATCGACAAAGCTCACCCGGTCGGGAAAACGATATCCTACGTCGCGCAACGGCAGCCAGATATGCGGCGGCGGGCACGGCTGGTCGAGCCAGGTCACGAGTCCCGGCTCTTCGATGCGGTTCACGAGGCCCGGAACCTCCTCGTTGAGCAGAACGAGCGAGGGATCGACCAGACGGAAATTGCCGATCCAGGACGAAAAGCCGAGAATGGTGCGCACCGCCCCCTGTTTCTCGAAGCCCTGAAGCAGAAACGCATGATCCATGCGGGCACTGCGCGATTTGCCGTCGCCGCCGATGGCCTGCTTGTACCACGTCGCCGGTATCACGAGCACCGAAACGGCCAGCGCGGCGGCGAGGAAATGCACCGCTACGCGGCGTCCCGCCGGGCCGAGCATCTGCGCCCTGATCGCGATCCAGGCGGGCAGCAGGAACAGGAACGGCGTCAGCCATCGGTCGGGGAAGGCGGTCGATCCGGTGACGATCATCAGGCCGACCACAAGGCCGAGACTGAACAGGATGGCGCGACCGATGAAGCCGTTGTTCGGCGAGGCGGCGCTGTCGGTCCTCAGCGGGTTCTGCCGTTCCAGCGCGAAACAGACGGCAGCGATGACCAGCGTCATGGTCGTGAAGTTCAGAACCGACTCGATCAGTTGGGCAAGTCCGTGCGTTCTGATCTCCAGAAAACCGCCCACCGCGGCAATCCCCAGCTTGCGCGTACGGGCAAGAACCGCGTCGATGTTCGAAATGCTCCAGATGATGGTGGGGAGCAGGGCGACGAGCGTGGCGGCGAGACTGATCAGGAAACGGCGGTTGAGAATGATGGGGCGGTAGGCCGGAATGGAGATCGCCGCCAGCAGGATGGCGATCATGAAGATCGAATCGTTGAACTTCGACAGCATGGACAGCGCAGCGGCGAGGCCGAACAGTACGTAGGCCGCGATCGTCCGCTTTGTGACCAGATTGACGAGCGCCAGAACGGCGAGCGCGGAAAAGGCCAGCGCCGCCACGGAATGGGTCAGCGTATGCTGCGATTCCCAGAAGATCTGGGGCATGGTCATCAGGCCCAGCGCGCCGGCCGATGCCGTGAGCAACGAGAAGCCGAGCAGCGTCAGGGTCCGGTGGACCGAAAAGAACGTCAGAAAAAGCAGCAGGTATTTGATGATCTTCAGGGTCAGCAGCTTCGGACCCAGAACCTGAGCGAAGCCCCAGAATATCCATGTGAAAAGCGGCGGCTGCGACCCACCGTAGCCGGCCCAGAGATAGGGCACGTAGATAAGCTGCTCGGCATCGTCGATCGTGGTGGCGGTGCCGGCGAGCCAACTGACGAGTGTCAGCGTGGCGGCCTGAAAGGCGCAGTAAAGCGCGGCGAGCGCCAGCGCGGCGTTGACGCCGCCCAGCTTTCCCTCGCCGACCCATCGCACCCGGTTGTGGATTTTCTCGATCAAGATGCCGTTCCGTGCAACGCCGCACCGCCCGGAGGCGCGGGTATCACGGCACGGCGGCAGTCACAACTCGGGCGCTTGAGGTCTACTGCCGCATCTTCTCGCCCGAAGGATCGAAAGGCGGCTCGATGTTGATGCGGGCGGGACGGCGCTGGCCGAGGATTTCGATCTCGAACAGGCCGGCGCTTTCGTCATCGGCCAGTTCGGCGGGGACATAACCCTGCGCCATCGACTTGCCGACATAATGCGCATAGCCGCCCGACGTGACCCAACCGACCACCGACCATTCGCCGTCATGCAGACCGCGTACCGCCGATGTTCCCTGCGCGGCGGAGGAGCCGCGCACCGCCTTTCCGGAAGCATCGAAGCGCGGCGCGCCGAAATCATGCGTCTTGCCGACAGTGCCAAAGTCCTTGCCGTTCGCTTTTGCCCAGATAGGCTCGTCGCCCATCACATCGGCGTCGAGTGCGTCGACGATGAGTGAAACGC
>JBFXHW010000408.1:0-2777 GCA_050176605.1 Sphingobium sp.
AACAAGGCCGAAGCTGCTCCACGGACCGGCACCAAGGCTGGCGGCCGCCTCGGTGACGGACCGGTTGAGGCTGGCCAGTGCCGCCGCCACTGTACTGGTGACAAGGGGTACAGCGATCAGCAGATGCGCGCCGACGAGCCCGACCCTCGAGCCGAGCAGGCTGTTCTTGGAAAGAAAAAGCAGAAGGGCGAGCGCCAGAACGATGATCGGAAAGACGAGCGGCGAGAGGATCAGGGCGGTGGTCAGCGTCTTGAGCGCGCCGACCTGCATTTGATCGAGCCCGTAGGCAGCCAGAACCCCGATGACCGTCGCCAGAACGGTGACGATAGCGGCGATCTGCAGGCTGAGGACGAGCGACGCGATGAATTCGGGATCGCCGAGAAAGCGCGCGAACCATTGTAGCGAATAGCCGGGCGGCGGGAAGGTGAGGAATGGAGAAGCGCTGAAGCCGATGATCGTCGCGATGGCGAGCGGCATCAGAATGAAGATGGTGACGATGACGAACAGGCCGATCATCACCGGATTGCGGTGGAGCGCGCCTATCATGCGAAGCTCCGTCCGGATTTCGTCAGGCCGGCCAGCCACATGGCGAGACCCAACATGGCGAAGACAATGAGGAAGCTCGCGATGGACATCGCCGCCGCAAGCGGCCAGTCGAGCGTATCTCGAATGGCCTGCCAGATCAGCAGCGGCACGATTAGCACGCCGTCACCGCCCACATAGATTGCGAAGGCAAAACTCGAGAGTACGATCGTGACGGTGACGAATCCTGCCGCAAGCGCACCCGGCAGCGTCAGCGGCAGCACGATGAGAAAGAATGCTCGCCACGGACCCGCTCCGAGGCTCAATGCAGCCTCCTCAAGCTGTCGGCTGACCTGAACGACCGCAGTGATCAATGGAATCAGCGCATATGGAAAGGCGACATGGACCAGAGCAATGACGAGGCCCGTTTCGGTGTAGAGCAGCTTCAACGATGGTCCGAGGATGGACTGCAGCGCCTTGGTCAAGGAACTGCCTGGCCCCAGAAGGAGTATCCAGGCGAACACCAGAACGACGAAGTTCGTGAGGAGAGGCGACAACAGGAGACCTATCATCAGTCCTTTGCCGGCAAAACGCCCTCGCGCCAGCACATAAGCGACCGGGTATGCGAGCAGCAGCGAGAAAAAGGCCACCCAGAAGCAGACTCTCACCGTAAGCGCCATCTTGGACAGATAGAACGGGTCGGTGAGATAGCGCTGGTAGTTGTCCAACGTGAAACCGGGCGCCATGATGATGTTCGGCTCGTGCACAAAAAACGATATCTGCACCAGCTTGACGGCCGGCATCACAAGGAACAACGCCATGAGCAGCAGGGCCGGGGCCAGCGCGAGCCAGATCGATACGCGCTGCCACCGCATGGCGCTCGACGCAGCCGCGCTCATTTGCGGGCCTCGACCAGACGGACGTCTGAGGCCCTGAACGCCACCTTCACCGGCTCGCCTGGCGAAGGCAGGCCGCCGAGGTCTCTTCCGTCGTTGGGCAGCAGAACCTCGAGTTGACCCTCTGGTCTGTTGGCTACAAAGGACAGCCAAGCCCCCTTGAACGAGAGAGCGTCGACCACCGCATCGAGCACGATCCAGTCGCCGCCTGATTCAGCGGGGCCGGCAAGGCGCAGGCGCTCCGGACGGACAGCGAGGACGACAGGATGGTTGCCGCTGGCTTGCGCTTCTTCCAGCACTATCGTCGGGCCGCCGGCGATGGCGAATGCCAGGGCCCCCGCCGCATCCCGCACGAGTGCGCCGGCCAGCAGGTTGCTCTCGCCGAGGAATTCTGCAACGAAGGCCGAGCGCGGCTGCAGATAGAGATTGGCTGGCACGTCGATCTGCAGCATGTGCCCCCGGTCCATCACCGCAACACGGTCGGACATGGTGAGGGCTTCTTCCTGATCGTGCGTGATGTAGACGAAGGTGCGCTGCAGTCGCCGATGCAGATGCTTGAGCTCGATCTGCATACGCTTGCGCAGCTTCAGATCAAGCGCGCCCAGGGGTTCGTCGAGCAGCAGCACTTCCGGTTCGAAGACGATGGCGCGCGCCAGCGCAACCCGCTGCTGCTGCCCACCCGAAAGCTGATTGGGCAGGCGCTGCTCCATGCCGGAGAGGCCGACCAGATCGAGCGCCTGGGCGGCACGTGCGTGGCGTTCCTTTTTCGGCTGGCCGCGCATGCGCAGGCCGAACGCGACATTGTCGATCACGCTCATATGCGGAAAGAGCGCGTAGTTCTGAAACACCACGCCGAGGTTGCGGCGCTGCGGCGGCAGCCGCGAGACTTCGCGGCTGCCGATGCGGATCGAACCCGCGTCGGGCTGGACGAAGCCCGCGATCATACGCAGCAACGTCGTCTTGCCCGAGCCCGATGGACCGAGAATGGAAAGGAATTCTCCCTGCTCGATGTGAAAATCGAGCGGATGAACAGCGGCGACGCCCGCGTAGCTCTTGGTCAGGCCGGTGAGTTCGATGGACGACATGTGCTAGCCGGCGATTTCCCTGTTCCAGGCGGCAAGCCAGCTGTCCTGAAGCGTCGAGACCTTCTTCCAGTCGACCGGATAAGCCCGGCTCATATCGGAAGCGGAAAGTACCTTGTCGCGCAGTTTCTCACCGACATCAGCCTTGATGTTGGTCGGTCCGGAATACATCAGGGCGGACATGGCGACCTGCGGAGCAGGGCTGAGCATGTGGTTGACAAAGCGCTGGGCGGCTTCCTTGCGTTCTGCCGGAATGTTCGCCGGCATCGCAAGCCAG
>JBFXHW010000409.1:0-2743 GCA_050176605.1 Sphingobium sp.
ACTTTCGGCAGAAAGGAATGCGAAGCAGGGGATCAGGCGCAGCGTGAGACGGAAGTCCTGGTACCCACCGGTTGAAGGGCGGTTCGCGAGTTTGCGGGTTGGGACCGCACTCGCGATCGTAGCAGGGGACTATGCGACTTGGTTTGGTGGAGTTACTTGGCGAAGGCATTTTAGCGACATCCTCGATTGACCATCTGCACGAGGCGTTGGCGCGCGCGACCCGCGACATGGGCTTCGATCATTTTGCGCTTGCACTCGAAATTGGGGGCGGCAGCGGCAGTGGTACATCCGTCCTGGTGCACGATTATCCGGCAAGCTGGGCCGATGTGTATGTCGGCTTCGACCTAGCAGCGACCGATCCGGTCCGCCGTGCGGCGGAGCGCAGCGTATTGGGCTTTGATTGGCGAAAGATATGCGACCTGATCCCGATGACGGAGATGGAACAGACCACCTTCGAGACCGGCCGGCGCCATGGGCTTGTCGACGGTTTCACCGTCCCGCGGCATCTGCCCGGCGATGCCACCGGGTCCTGCACGTTCGTTATAGGCCTTGGCAAATCGCTTCCCGAGACCATGCTGGTTGTCGCAGAGATGCTCGGCGCAATGGCGATTGCCAGCGCGAGACGGATTTCCGGATGGAGGGGCCGAACCGAACACCCGATATTAACGGACCGGCAGCGCGATTGCGTCCTCTGGGCCGCGCGCGGAAAGACTGACTGGGAAATCTCACGAATCCTCAGCATCAGCCATGAGACCGTGATCCAGCACCTCAAGGATGCGCGCGAACGCTACCACACGCACAAGCGCGCCTCTCTGATTCTTTTTGCATTGTACGACGGGCTCATCAGCTTCGCGGATATTTTCCGCTGGCGGGTTCGAGACTGAGGATCGATCTCATCAACCTCATCCCAGCGCCCCTCCCCATTTCTTGGTATGGGCGGCTCGCACGTCGCGATGTTCTCTCCCGCGCAGTTTCAAACGCGGGGAAAATGTCATGCCGGAGGAGATCAAGGAAAGGACCGACATCGATGAGGACGGTGCGCTAAGGGCGATGTTCCGGGCGCGCAAGGAGGTCTTCATCGATCTTCTGAAGTGGGATCTTCCGGTCCTTGCCGGTGAGTTCGAGGTCGATCAGTTCGATCGGCAAGCGGAGTATCTCATCCTGCTGGAGGAAGGCATCAGGCATCGCGCGTCGGCGCGGCTGCTGCGGACCGACCAGCCCCACCTGCTTGGCGGCCTCTATCCGCATCTCTGCGCTGGTCCGCTCCCGGTCGGATCGGCCATTCGCGAGATCACGCGTTTCTGCCTGGATCGTCATCAACGGGCAGCAGAGCGACGCAGTGCCCGAAACCAACTGGTCACCGCGCTTGCCGAACACGCACTGGCATCGGGCATTACCGCCTATACGGGCGTTGCCGAACAGGACTGGTTCGAGCAGATTCGGCACTTCGGCTGGGTGTGCGAAGCGCTCGGGCAGCCCGTTGTTCACGAGGGGCGCAGCCTCGTCGCGCTTCACATCCGGATCGACGACGAGACGATCGAGGGCTTGCAGGCCAGAGGCGTCTACGAGGCGCCCCAGCTGACGCTGACCGCTCCGCGCACCGGTAAGGATGGCCGATGAACACCCTCGATCCTGTCCGCCGCTCCGAGCCAGCCTGGGCCGATCAGCTCCTCGGCGAGGGCTATTGCATCATTCCCGATGCCTTGCCGGCCGGAGCGCTTGCCGCGCTCGAAGCGGATCTCGATCCGGTCTTCGCGGCTACGCCATTCTGTCAGGGCCGTTTCTATGGAGAGCGCACCAAGCGCTTCGGCAGTCTGCTCAAACGCTCACCTCATGCAGCGGCGCTCGCCCTCAATCCGATCATCCTGTCAATGGTCGAGGAGGTTCTGGGACCAGCTTGCGAGCGGATCCAGCTCAATGTCGCCCAGGCGATCGAAATCCACCCTGGCGAAGTACGCCAGTTTCCTCATCGTGATCACGACATGTGGCGAGGTGAAAAAGGACACCACGAGTATCTCGTCAATGTGATCTGGCCGCTGACGCCATTCACGCGGGAAAACGGGGCGACGCAGATCTATCCCGGCAGCCACGGTCCGGAAGGCATGGCATGCGAGGATCCGGGCGAACCAGTCGCCGCCGAATGCGGGCCGGGCTCGGCCATCTGCTTCCTTGGCTCAACCGCACATGGCGCGGGCGCCAACCGGTCTGGCGGAGTGCGGCGCGCCGTGGTGATCGGCTACAGTCTGGGCTGGCTCAAACCATACGAGAACCAGTGGCTCGCCTATCCACCAGAGATCGCCCGGACCTTCCCGCCCGAACTGGCTGCTCTCGTCGGCTATGCGCAGCATCGCCCTAATCTCGGCAACTATGAAGGCCAGTGCCCGTCGATCTTGCTGGGCGAAACCGTGCCGGAACATATCGGTGCGATCGACGCGCTCAGGCCGGATCAGCAAGAGATGATCGCGCGCTTTGGCGAACCGGCGGACTGAACAGCGTGAGCCCGGCCCATGTCCTCGAGCCGACCTACGACACGCTCAGGCGACGGCTCCTCGCGGGCGTCTGGCCATCGGGCCAGCGGCTGGAAGCTGCCAGACTCGCCAAGGAGCTGGGTGTCAGCATTACGCCGGTGCGCGACAGCCTCAACCGGCTTGCGGGCGAGCGGCTGGTCCATGCATCGCGCGGCGAAGGATATCAGGTTCCGTTGCTCGACGAGACCGAGCTAGATCGGAAGAGCACACGACTG
>JBFXHW010000410.1:0-2734 GCA_050176605.1 Sphingobium sp.
GGTCTCAGCGGAGGCATCCTGCGCATGCGCCGCGAACTGTTTATCCACGGCATCGGCCAGCATGAGTTGCTCTTCGGAAAGATCGAAATTCATTATGCCCTCCCCAGCCCAAGCACAGCCTTCGACACAATGTTGCGCTGAATTTCGTTCGATCCACCAAAGATTGTGAATTTGCGTTGGCTGAAATAGCCCGAAACGATCGCCTGCCGTGCATCGAGTTCGCCATGGCCGTCATGATCGCCGGATGACTCGGCATATCCCGCCGTCATCGCGTCCGGTCCCATCGCGTCGAACAGCAGGTCGCCCGCTGCCTGAATGACCTCCGACCCGCGAAGCTTCAGGATCGACGTCTTAGGATCGACACCTTTGGCCGACGCCCCGGCGACCACGCGCATCTGCGTGATTTCCAGCGCCTTGAGTTCGATCTCCGCCTGCGTCAGCCGCCGCCGGAACAACGGATCATCGATCAGAGCACCATCCTTCCCGTTGCTGCTTTGCGATGCGATTTTCCTGACCCTGTCAAGCCGCCGCCGCGAAAAGCCTACATTGCCCATGGAGGTGCGCTCTTGCCCGAGCAGATAGCGAGCATAGTCCCACCCCTTCCCCTCTTCGCCGATCCGATAAGCCGCCGGAATGATCACATCGTCGAAATATGTCTCGTTGACATGGCGATAGCCGTCGATCGTCCGGATTTCCCGTACCTCGATGCCTGGCGTATCCATCGGCATCATGAAGAAGGAAATGCCCTGCTGTTTGCGTTCTTCCTGGGAAGTCCGCGCCAGCAGGAAAATCCAGTCGGCCTTGTGGGCATAGGTGGTCCAGATTTTCTGACCATTGAGGCGATAAGTGTCGTCTTCCCTGACCGCCGTCATCTTGAGCGAAGCAAGATCCGATCCGGCGTTGGGTTCGGAAAAGCCCTGACAGAACCACAGGTCAAGATTGGCGATCTGTGTTAGAAAGCGCCGCTTCTGCTCCTCCGAACCGAATGCGGCGATGACCGGCCCGATGAGCGCGACATTGAAAGGTAGCGGCTTAGGTACACTGCACCGGTCGATTTCCTCGGCCAGGATCGCACGCTTGACCGCCGACCAGTCCCGCCCGCCCCATTCGACCGGCCAATGCGGCACAGCATAACCCGCGCGGTTCAGAATCTGCTGAGCCTCCACATGCCATTCGCGCGGCAGCGGCCGTTCCTCATAGACGGACTGCCGGATATGCTCCGGAATATTGGCGAGCAGATAGGTTCTGACCTCGCCGCGGAACGCACGCTCTTCTTCCGTGAACTCCAGTTCCATTTCCTCTCCTTTACCTGTCAGGCGATAGCGGCGTTCTGCCGCGAATGAGATCGGCCGCCCGCTCCGCCACCATGATCACGGCCGCATTGATATTGGCGCCGGGCACGGTCGGCATGACAGAGGCATCCACGACGCGCAATCCTTCCACGCCGCGCGCGCGCAGCTGGCTGTCGACCACGGCCCCCGCGTCCTCACCCATCCGGCAGGTTCCGACTGGATGCTGCGTGATCCGGAGGTTGCCGCGCATGAAAGCGTCCAGCGCGGCATCGTCGCTCGCGGCAGGCCCAGGCGAAAGTTCGGCGGTCACCATATTCGCCAGAGGACGTTGCGCGAAGATACGCCGTACTGCCGCAACTCCGCGCCTCATCTCGCCAAAATCATTGGGCGTGGACAGCAGGTTGAGGTCGATCCGGGGCTTCGCGAAGGGATCGGCGGAACGAAGCTCCACCGTGCCCCGGCTTTCCGGGTGCAGCTGCATCACCATTACTGACAGCATGTGCGATTGCCGAGCGCCGAGAGGGTACCACAGCTTTGCGTCGAGCCGCACCGGCAGGAACACCAGCTGGATATCGGGCCGCTCCAGCTCCGGCCGGGTGCGCAGCATCATCACGCCGCTGGTGATCTGGCTGGCGAAAGGGCCCCTGCCCGCCAGCGCCCATTGCACCACCGAGCGCGCTGCCCGATCGAAGCGAAGCGCGCTGAGGAACGTGCTGTCGTCCTTTGCCGCATACATCATATAGACAAGAGGATGCTCGGAAAGGTTGCGCCCGACCTGCGGCGCGTCGACCTTCAGCGGAATGCCATGCTCGCGGAGGTGATCGGCTGGCCCTATACCCGACAGCATCAAGAGTTGCGGCGAATTGTAGGCGCCACCCGAAAGGATCACTTCGCGACGGGCGGAGACCACCTCCAGCCTGTCAGACCGCCGATATTCGATGCCGCTTGCGCGGGTTCCTTCGAACAGCAGGCGCGTCGCCTGCGCGCCCGAGACAACCGTCAGGTTGGGCCGACGTCTGGCGGGCAAAAGATAAGCCTGAGACGTGCTGGACCGACGCCCCCGCCTGTCCACCGTAACCTCGCATCGTGCGAAGCCTTCCTGCACCGCACCGTTCAGATCGTCGCTCAGGCCATAGCCCGCCGCTACGACCGACCGGCGCATCGGTTCCGCCAGCAGATGCGCATCCTCGACTGGCGATACTTGCAGCGGTCCGGACCCGCCATGATAATGCCCGGCGCCGCGCCAGCTCGTTTCCATTTTGCGGAAATAGGGAAGCACATCCTCATAGCCCCAGCCCACGCAGCCCATCTGCCGCCAGCCGTCATAATCGCCCGAATGGCCCCGCAGATAGATCATGCCATTTACTGAGGAGCAGCCACCCATCACGCGGCCGCGAGGTAACGGTATGGAGCGGCCATCGAGCTTGGCATCCCGCTCGCTC
>JBFXHW010000411.1:0-2727 GCA_050176605.1 Sphingobium sp.
CGCTTCAGCCGCGGATCTTCAGCCATGTGGTACAGGGGAGCGAGCTGTCGCAGCCGAGCGTGCAGCCGGGCAATGAGGCGTTGCAGGGTCTGCCCTCCAGCTATGGTGACGTCCCGAAACTTGGGCCGCCGCTTCCTGGCGATCTTGGTCCGCCGATGCTGCGAGCGCAGCAGCGGGCGATGGCGACGGACGTGCCGAGCGGTCCGAATGCGGTCGATGCCGAAAAGGCGGAACGCGAGCGACGCTTGGCTGAACTCAAGGCGGCACGGGAATCGGGGCTGCTGGTGCAGACAGCCAGCGCGACGGCTACTGCCAGCAGTCCATCTGCTGCGCCATCGGCACCGACCGAGGCGACCGCGCCGATATCGTTGCCCGTTGCCGCAAACGACGCTGACGGGCGAACGCGCAAAGAGCAGTTTGTCGAAGCCATTGACACGCACGGCGATATAAACCCGCATCTCCTTAAATCTCCGGCATCGCCCAACATGCTGATGGCGGGAAGCGTGATCGCGGCGAGCCTGGTGACCGGGCTCAACTCCGATCTGCCGGGCCTCGTGATCGCGCAGGTGACGCAGAACGCCTATGACAGCGCGACCGGGCGCATCCTGTTGGTGCCGCAGGGCGCGCGGCTGATCGGAAATTACGATAGCGTCGTCGCCTTCGGTCAGCGCCGGGCCTTGGTCGTCTGGCAACGGCTTATCCTACCCGACGGCAGCTCGATCCGGCTTGATGCCATGCCCACCAGCGATCCATCTGGCTATGCGGGGCTGGCCGACAAGGTCGATTTCCATACATGGCGTTTACTCAAAGGAGTTGCGATCGCAACATTACTGGGTGTCGGCACCGAACTGACGGTGACCGGCGAGAGCGATCTTGTCCAGGCGATCCGTGAATCCGCCCAGACAAACACAGAAAGGGCAGGAGATCAGCTCACGAGAGCCAATCTCGATATTCAGCCGACCATCACCGTCCGCCCCGGCGCGCCGGTGCGGCTGATCGTCAATCGGGATCTGATTTTGGCACCTTGGCACGAGGGAGCAATGCGATGAATGCTCTCAGATTGCCGAAGCTTCCTGACCGCACGCCAGTGAAGATCCCGATCAGCATCCTGCCGGATTTGCACCAGCGGCTGCAGGATTATGCCGCCGCCTATGCCGAGCATTATGGCAGTGAGGAGCCGGTCGTAGAATTGATCCCGGCCATGCTCGCGGCGTTCCTGGACAGCGACCGCGAGTTTGCACGTGGTCGCACGAGGTCATGAAATGGAACATATTGAAGATCCGCAAGCGCGCACCGTTTCCATCGAACCTCTCACGGTTCGCATCTCGATGGCCGTTCAGCTCACCGGAATCAGCCGTTCGCGCATATACGAACTGATAGAGTCCGGTGAGCTGGACACGGTCAAAGTTGGGCGATCTACTCTGATCCCTTACAAGAGCCTGAAGGCGCTGACGCGAACCTAATTGCCACCACCGCCAAAATTCGGCCTAAAAATCTTCGCGCCATCACGTAGTTGATCGAGATAATCAGACCAGTGCTGCATCATCTTGACGCGTTCATCCCAATATTCGCCGCGCGTATAGGCACGGCGGACGCCATTGGTATCGAGATGCGCGAGCTGACGTTCGATTGCATCGGGATTCCAGATACCCATTTCATTGAGGAGCGTCGCGGCCATTGCCCGGAAGCCATGGGCTGTCATTTCCTCCTGGCTGTATCCCAAGCGTCGCAACGAGCCGTTTACGGTGTTTTCTGACATGCATTGGCGCGGGGAACGGAATGATGGAAACAGAAATCGACCGTTGCCGGTCAACGGTTGAAGCTCGGCCAGAATGTCCAGAACCTGGCTCGACAGAGGAACGCGATGGGGGCGGCGCATCTTCATCTTCTCTGCCGGGATGGACCAGACCGCGGCTTTCAGATCGATCTCCGACCATTCTGCGCTTCGTAATTCACCCGGTCGCACGAAGAGATGTGGCGACAGTCGAAGTGCAATCGCGGTTATCTTGTGACCGGTATAACCATCAATTGCCCGCAATAGAGCGCCTGCCTCCTTGGGTGTGGTGATTGCAGCGAGGTGTTGGACTTTTGGTGTGATGAGAGCCCCGCGTAGGTCTGAGGCGACGTCGCGATCCGCACGAGCGGTCGCTATGGCATAGCGAAAGACGCGGCTGAGCACGCTGCGCATGCGTCGAGCGCTTTCATATCTCCCTGTGGCCTCCAGCTTGCGCAGAACTGCGAGGACTTCTTGCGGAGAGATTTCCGCGACTGGCAGGTTGCCGATCATCGGATAGGCCATTCCGAGCAGCCAGCGAATCTTATCCATAGTGACTGGCGCACGGCCCTCACGCTCGCTTTTGGCTACCCATTCTTCGGCAATCGTCTTGAAAATATTATCCGCAGCCACTTTGCGCGCGAGCGTTGCAGCTCTTTTTTCCGCTGTTGGATCGATACCGGCGGCAATCTGTTTGCGGGCTTCGTCTCGCCGTTGGCGGGCAGCAGCTAAACCAACGTCCGGCCACGCTCCAAAGTACAATGTCTTCTGTCGGCCAAGGTGGCGGTAGTTCATCCGCCACAGTTTCGAGCCGTTCGGTCTAACAACGAGATACAAAGCCTCGGAATCGGCGAGTTTATATGCTGTTTTCTGGGGCTTAGCGTTTACAATTTGGATGTGAGTCAGTGCCATGATGGTTCCACCTTCAAGGGCTGGCCGGAACCATCAAAAAC
>JBFXHW010000412.1:0-2724 GCA_050176605.1 Sphingobium sp.
GTCTTGGCGCGCGCCTCCTTCTCAAGCGTCGAGGCGGCGGCCACGGTGCGGCCCTCCGAGTCGTTGATGACCTGCACGTAGATGTGCCGGCCCGAGCGGTGCACCGACAGGCGCGGGCGATCGCCGCCGCGCCGACGGATCGACGTGCGGACGCGCTGGCGCCTCTTGTCGAAAGGATTCTGTCTCGCCATGGCTTACTTCTTCTTGCCTTCTTTGCGGAAGATATACTCGCCGCGATACTTGATGCCCTTGCCCTTATAGGGCTCCGGCTTGCGCCAGCGGCGGATCTCGGCGGCGACCTGACCGACCTTCTGCCGGTCGATGCCGCTGATTTCGACCGTAGTGGCGTCCGGCGTCTTGATCTCGATGCCGTCCGGAACGGCCACGTTGACGTCGTGGCTGTAACCCAGCTGCAACTTCAGCACCTTGCCCTGCGCCGCCGCACGATAGCCAACGCCGCTGATCTCGAGCGTCTTGGTGAAGCCGTCGGTAACGCCGGTGACGAGGTTCTGCACCAGCGTCCGCTGCATTCCCCAAAAGGCGCGCGCTTCCTTGCTGGCATTGGCGGGCTTCACCGTGATGCCATCGTCGCCGATGTCGTAGGAGATCTCGTCGCGCATCTGCAGCGACAGGGTGCCTTTCGGACCCTTGACCGACAAAATCTGGCCTTCGGTCGTGGCCGTCACTCCGGATGGGAGCGCGACCGGTCTCTTGCCGATGCGGGACATCAAAATACCTCCGCGAGCACTTCGCCGCCGACATTCTGCTGGCGCGCTTCCGCGTCAGACAGAACGCCTTTCGGCGTCGAAACGATGGTGATGCCAAGGCCGTTGCGCACGCGCGGCAGCTCCTGCGCGCCCGAATAGACCCGGCGGCCGGGCTTCGAGACTCGGGAGACATGCTGGATCGCGGGTTGGCCCTCGAAATATTTCAGTTCGATCCGCAAGCCCTTGTGCTGGCCCAGGGCCTCTTCGGAATAGCCCCGGATGAAGCCCTCGCGCTGCAGCACATCGAGCACGCGGGCGCGCAGCTTCGACGCGGGCGAAAGGACGCTGTCCTTCTTCGCCTGCTGGCCGTTGCGGATGCGGGTGAGCATATCACCCAATGGATCGGTCATCGGCATATCAATACCTTACCAGCTCGACTTGGTGAGGCCCGGGATCAGGCCCTTGTTGCCCAGTTCGCGCAACATGATGCGCGACAGCCGGAACTTGCGATAAACGCCGCGTGAACGGCCCGTCAGCTCGCAGCGGTTGCGAATGCGGGTGGGGTTCGCGTTGCGCGGAATTTCGGCCATTTTCAGCCGCGCGATCAGGCGCTCCGTCTCGTCCTTGGACTCGTCGTTCGCGATCGCTTTGAGCTTCGCATACTGGCCGGCATATTTCTTCGCCAGCTTCCTGCGACGCTCGTTCTTGTTCACGGAACTCAGTTTCGCCATGACTTAAGTTCTCTTCCTCTCTTGGGCAGGGGCCGTCAGGCCGCCTGCTTCTGATCCTGCTCGGCCGGGAAGGGGAAGTTGAAGAGGCGCAGCAACTCGCGCGCCTCCTCGTCCGTCTTCGCGGTGGTGGTGACGATGATGTCCATGCCCCGGACCTTGTCGATGCGATCGTAATTGATCTCGGGGAAGACGATCTGCTCCTTGAGGCCCATGGCGTAGTTGCCGCGGCCGTCGAAGCTCCTCGGGTTGAGACCGCGGAAGTCGCGCACGCGCGGCAGCGCGATCGTGACGAGCCGGTCCAGGAACTCGTACATCCGCTCCTTGCGTAGCGTGACCTTGACGCCGATCGGCATGCCTTCGCGCAGCTTGAACTGGGCGATCGACTTCTTGGCCTTGGTGATCACCGGCTTTTGGCCCGCGATCAGCTCCATTTCCTGGGCCGCGGTCTCGACCTTCTTCTTGTCCTGGGTCGCCTCGCCGACGCCCATGTTGATGACGATCTTGTCGAGGCGCGGAACCTCCATCCGGTTCTTGTAACCGAACTTCTCGATCATCGCCGGGACGACCTTGTCGTCATATTCGCGCCTCAGGCGCGGCGTGTATTTGGCCTCAGCCATTGATCAGCTCCCCGGAACGGGCCGCAACCCGGACCTTCTTGCCGTCGCGCTCCTCGAAGCGGACCCGGGTGGGCTTGCCCGTCTTCGGATCCTCGAGCGCAACATTCGAAATGTTGAGCGGCGCTTCGCGGCGCTCGATCCCGCCCTGCGGCCGCGCCTGCGTCGGCTTGGTGTGGCGGGCGTGGACGTTGATGCCGGAAACCAGCACCTTGCCGTCCTTCGGCATTACCTTGGTGACCTCGCCGTGGCGGCCCTTGTCCTTGCCGGCGAGGACGACGACCTTGTCGCCCTTCTTGATCTTCGCGGCCATGGTTAGAGCACCTCCGGCGCAAGGCTGATGATCTTCATATGCTTCTTCGCGCGCAGCTCGCGGACGACCGGGCCGAAGATGCGGGTGCCGATCGGCTCCTGGTTGTTGTTGACGAGCACCGCCGCGTTCGAATCGAAGCGGATCGTCGACCCGTCCGGGCGATGGATGTCCTTCGCGGTCCGCACGATCACGGCCTTGTGGACGTCGCCCTTCTTCACCCGGCCGCGCGGAGCGGCTTCCTTGACGGAGACGACGATGATGTCGCCCACGCCGGCGAAGCGCCGCTTCGAGCCGCCCAGCACCTTGATGCACTGGACGCGCTTGGCGCCGCTATTGTCGGCGACCTCCAGGTTGGACTG
>JBFXHW010000413.1:0-2722 GCA_050176605.1 Sphingobium sp.
CGTCCTTCGGTTCGGTGAGGCGCGCGGGCTTGCCTTCGCGCAGCAGGTCGAGTGCCTGACCGAGCACGGAGGCTGCCAGCTTGCTCTCCTTGTCACCCTGCGCAGCCTTCTTCTGCGCCGCCGGCACCCGCTTTTCGAGGGAGTCGAGGTCAGCAAGCATCAGTTCCGTCTCTACCGTTTCTGCGTCGGCGATCGGATCAACGCGATTGTCGACATGCTGGATGTCGTCATTCTCGAAGCAACGCAGCACGTGGACGATGGCATCCACCTCGCGAATATTGCCGAGAAACTGGTTACCCAGACCTTCTCCCTTGCTGGCGCCGCGCACAAGGCCCGCGATGTCGACAAAGGCGAGCTGCGTCGGAATGATCTTAGCACTGCCCGCGATCTCCGCCAGCTTTTCGAGCCGTGCGTCGGGGACGGAGACGTTACCTATATTCGGCTCGATCGTGCAGAACGGATAATTCGCCGCCTGCGCGGCCTGCGTTTCGGTCAGCGCATTGAACAGGGTCGATTTGCCCACATTGGGCAGGCCGACGATACCGCATTTGAAGCCCATAAATCCTCGCCACATCCGGAAACATCCGGCGCGATAGCCGTTTCCCCCTTGGAAGGCCACAGTTGATGATCGAGGATTTCCCATGAATAGCGTCAGGGTCTCGCAAGAGTCCGACCCACCCGCTGCCAACCCGGCGGAAACGGACCGCATTGCGCATCTTTATCGGATGGTCATGCCCGACCATATCTGTCCCTATGGGCTCAAGTCGCTGCATCTGTTGCGCTGGAATGGATATAATGTCGATGACAACTGGCTCACCAGCCGTGAGCGGACCGATGCCTTCAAGCGGGACCATGACGTCGAAACGACGCCGCAAACCTTTATCGAAGGGAAGCGGATCGGCGGATATGATGATCTGCGACGGTTTTTAGGCAAGCACGTCCCCAAGGAAGGGGAGACCAGCTATCGCCCGGTGATCGCCGTTTTCGCGATGGCCGCGCTGATGGCGCTTGCGGCAAACTTCGCCGCTTACGGTACGCCGCTGACGCTGCGCTCGATCCAGTGGTTCATCGCGATGTCGATGTGCGTACTCGCGATCCTGAAGCTCCAGAACGTCGAGAAATTCTCGACCATGTTCCTGGGTTATGACCTGCTCGCCCGGCGGTGGGTTCCCTATGCCTATCTTTACCCGTTCGGCGAAGCTCTGGCAGGCGTGCTGATGATCGCGGGCGCGCTCGACTGGATTTCCGTCCCCGTCGCGCTTTTCATCGGGTCCATCGGCGCGATTTCGGTATTCAAGGCGGTATATATCGACAAGCGCGAACTCAAATGCGCTTGTGTTGGCGGAAGCAGCAACGTCCCGTTCGGCTTCGTCTCGCTCACGGAAAATCTGATGATGGTCGCGATGGGAATATGGATGGCGCTCGGTTAGGATGCTTCGCCGATGCGCAGCGCCACGTTGCTCATGAATCGGGCATCGTCGTCTCGCGCAAGCCACTCCGCCTCCGCGCCAATGGCGCCGAGCATGTCGGTCAGCGCCTCGACCTCGCTCTTGGCATAGTTCGAAAGCACATAGCCATGGACCTTGTCCTTGTGGCCGGGATGCCCGATGCCGATGCGGACGCGACGGAAATCCAGTCCAATATGCGCTTGCGCAGAGCGAAGACCATTATGTCCCGCCGTGCCGCCGCCGCGTTTCACCTTCACCTTCATCGGCGCAAGGTCCAGCTCGTCGTGAAAGACCGTCACGTCCTCGGGCGCGGCCTTGTAGAAATCCATCGCCGCGCGAATCGATCGCCCGCTCTCGTTCATGAAGGTGGCGGGCTTCAGCAGCGCTATTCTTTCAAGGCCAAACCGCCCCTCGGCGATCCAGCCCTGAAACTGCTTCTTCCATGAAGAAAAGCCGTGCATTTCGGCGATCAGGTCGACCGCCATGAAACCGACATTGTGACGGTGGAGCGCATATTGAGCGCCGGGATTGCCCAGGCCTGCCCAGATTTGCATGTGCGCTCCCCCGTAACGGGCGGAAGATTACTCCTCGCCACCCTCTTCTGCGTCGCTCTCGCCTTCGTCCCTGGTCGTATCGCCTTCCTGGCTCTTGAGCGAGGACGGCGCAACAACCGTGGCGATGGTGAAATCGCGGTCGGTGATCGCGCTTTCGGAACCCTTGGGCAGGTTCACATGGCTGATGTGGATCGATTCGCCCACATCGAAACCGGTCAGATCGATCAGGATCTGGTCGGGGATTTCCGCCGCGTCGCAAATCAGCTCCAGTTCGTGACGGACAATGTTGAGCACACCACCGCGCTTGATACCGGGAGCCTTTTCTTCATTCTCGAAATGTACGGGAACGTTGACATGGACCTTCGCATGCTCCGACACGCGCAGAAAATCGGCGTGGAGCGGGCGATCGGTCACCGGATGGAAGGCGACGTCCTTGGGCAGGGTGCGGACCTTCTTGCCGCCAACCTCGACCATGACGACCGAATTGAAAAAATGGCCGGTTCCCAGCATCTTGCCGAGGAGTTTCTCCTCGACATGAACCAGGGTCGGTTCCTCATTATTGCCATAAATGACGGCGGGTACGCGGCCCTGACGGCGCAGAGCGCGGGTGGCTCCCTTGCCTGCCCGATCGCGTGCCACGGCCGACAGCACAAGCGGATCGCGCTACGCATGTCTCCAGGTATCGATTGAAACAACACCGCCACGCCACCAGGGATGACC
>JBFXHW010000414.1:0-2686 GCA_050176605.1 Sphingobium sp.
GAGCCCGTCTTCTCGGTCGGAACGAGTCTGCATCGCGGTATCTTCAGCGTCGTCAGCCGTAGCGCCGATCCGATCAGGAAACCGGAGGATTTCGCCGGGAAGACGGTCGGACTTGCGTCACTCGGCGGTGGGCAGGAGAACGTGCTCAACCTCCTGCTCGCAGGCACCGACGTGCCGGGCGACAAGGTCGTCCGGCAGGCCATCGGCTCCAATGCCGGCAATGTCGAGATTTTGAAGCAGGGTCGTGTCGACGCGTTTCTGGCCACGGTCGAAACGGCGCTGCTGCTCAAGATGAACAATGAGCCGGTCGAGATCTGGCCGACTTCGGACTATGCGCCGCTGCCCGGCGGCGTACTGCTGATGACGAAGGAATATGCGCAGGCGAACGAGGAAACGGTCGTCAAGTTCCTGCGCGCAATGCGCAATTCCGCGCTCGACATACTGGCGTCCGATCCGGCCGTGATCCTCGACCGCATCACGGCGAAGTACGACGTCGTCGCCAACGAGGATCGCGACTTCCGCATCGCGGCGATCAAGGCATATAACGACATGACCGTCGCGAACGGCGAAGCCAACGTCATGCGCAATGTCGACGAGGTGGTCGCGAAGTCGGCGGAACTGGCGTCTCGCGCCGGGATCGTCGACGTGAAAGACGTCAAGGGCACCTACACCAACCAGTATATCGACGCCGCGATCGCCGGCTGACCGCCGATCTTATAGGGCCGCTTGCCGAGCCGCAGGACTTCGCAAAAGTCTTGCGGCTCGTCTGCGTCCGGCGGAAATGCTCTAAACGAAACGCGCCAGAAAAAAGGTTCGAGCGGCGATGAGCGAATCCAGAATTCCCTACGGCTTCACCTATGACACGATAGAAGTCGGCCAGACGGCCGTCAGCCAGGGCAGGACCATCACCGAGACCGACATCAACCTCTACATGATGCTGACGGGCGGCTGGCATCCCGTCCATTGCGACAAGGAATTCATGCGCCGGAACGGGCTGGGGCCGGTCCGAGCGCAGGGCTCGATGGGCATCGCGCTCTCGCTCGGCAGCCATCTCGAAAGCTCGCTCGTCGTTTCGAGCGAGAAATTCGTGCGGGCGATGGGCGTCGACCAGTGGGCCTATCACAAGCCGCTGGTCGCCGGCGATACGATCCATCTGGAGGTTTCCATCGCCGACAAGACGCTGATGGAGGACGGCCGGCGATACAGCGTCACCCGGCGCGTCCGCATCGTCAATCAGGACGGCGTTCTCATTCAGGAAGGGCTTGCCAGCTCGATGTGGGAACGGGATGTCCCGGCGGGCGACTGATCTCAGCTCCTGACGCGCATGGCGAGGAGCTTGGTTTCAAGATACTCGTCGAGGCCTTCGCGGCCGCCCTCCCGGCCGATGCCGCTTTCCTTGATGCCGCCGAACGGGGCCTCGGCGGCGCCGAGCCTGATCTCGTTGATGCCGACCATGCCGGTTTCCAGCCGTTCCCCGACCCGGATCGCCCGATCCATGTCCTCGGTGAACAGATAGGCAGAAAGGCCGTAGGGCACATCGTTCGCGGCGGAGAGCACCTCTTCCTCCGTCCGGAAGCGATAGAGCGCCGCGACCGGACCGAAGATTTCCTCCGCGCAGAGCCGCGCGCGGCTCGGAACCTCCGTCAGGACGGTAGGCGCGTAGAACGAGCCGCGCTCGTAGGTTTCTCCCTGGATGCGGCTGCCGCCGGCCCTGATCTCGGCGCCGTTCGCCACGGCGTCCGCGACCAGTTCCTCGACCTTTTCGACCGCCTTGAAATCGACCAGCGGCCCCATCCGGACGCCGTCCTGACTGCCGTCGCCGACTTTCATGCCGCGGGTGTGGGCGGCGATCTGATCGGCGACCTGTTCGTAGATCGCGTCATGGACATAGATGCGGTTCGCACCGATGCAGGCCTGGCCGGCGTTCAGGAATTTCAACGCGGAGACCGACCGGATGGCCTCCTCGATGTTGCAATCCTCGAACAGGATGGCAGGAGCGTTGCCGCCGAGTTCCATCGACGTGCGCTTGATCTGGTCAGCCGCTCCGCGCAGCAGAAGCTTGCCCACCTCCGTGGAGCCGGTGAAGGAAATCTTCCGCACGCGCGGATCGGTGAGGAACACGCTGCCGATCTTCGACGCCTTGCCGGTGACGAAATTGATGACGCCGGTGGGCAGATCCGCCTCCATGAATATCTCGGCCACCTTGAGCGCGATGGCCGACGTCGCTTCCGCCGGTTTGAGCACCATGGTGCAGCCCGCCGCAAGCGCCGGCGCGGCCTTGCGGAAGATCATGGCGCAGGGAACGTTCCAGGGGATGATGGCGCCGCAAACGCCGACCGGCTGGCGCATCGTCAGGAGCCGCCGGTTCGGCACGGGATCGGGGATCCAGGCGCCATATGCCCGCCGCGCCTCTTCGCCGTACCATCTGAGGGAATCGATGGAGAGCTGCAATTCGCCCTGGGCTTCGGCGAGCGGCTTTCCTTCCTCGCGCGTCACCAGCAACGCCAGTTCGTTGCGGCGCGCCTCCATGATGTCGGCCACGCGATGCAGATGGCGCGCGCGGGTGGCCGCGCTCAACCTCGACCAGCCGGGAAAGGCGGCGGCGGCCGCGTCCACCGCGGCGCGCGCGTCGCGTTCGTCCCCGAGCGGTATCCGGGCAAGGGGGCTGCAGTCCACGGGATTCGTG
>JBFXHW010000415.1:0-2680 GCA_050176605.1 Sphingobium sp.
TTCTGATCTTCAAACTCCCAGGAAATCTCGTCCATGACGGCCACGTATTTTTCGATGGCCTCGGGAGCGATCCGATCCGGATCGAGGAGCGCGACCAGCCATGGATAGCTTGCCCGCACCTCGGCAAGATACTTCTCGAAAGTCAGTTCGCCGACATAGTTGCGGCTCAGGACGTCGCTCTCAGTAGACCTCGCCATCGTGTTTCTCCCGTGTTTTCGCTTCAGTGCGATGGTTGGATAGTGAGCCACAACGCTACTGGCACGGTCAGGCCAGCATTTGTTGCGGGTGTGTCGGCGCAGTCGTTTCGGGCTGTGCAATGTGCGTAAGTTCATCCAGCAGGGCCGCGACGATGTGGTCGGCGTCGATCGTCTGTCGCGACGCAATGCCGGGTCGCGGCAGCGCGTGCGTGTAGAAATGCGCTCCCTCCACCGGGAATCCGATTGCCCAGAGATGCCGTTGGGCAATTCCGTTTGCGTCCTTGACGTGCAGCGTCTCGTCGATATCGATGCCGCACGGATGATAGTCGCCGTTGAGAAATGGTCTGATCAATCCGCGACGCAGCAGATTCGCCGACAGAGGCGAGCTGTCGGTATACGGTGAATAGTAGTCGAGACGCGCCGAGACCACGACGTCGACGGGAAGCTTTTCGGAAACGGACCCGTATTCAGACGCGACGCAAAACGCGACGCCGTCGGGAGGGGTCTCTATTCTCGTCGTCGGGCCTCCCGCGACGTCCAGAATTCCAGCCTCGAAGAGCGCCAGCCATTCCTCATTCCGGCGCAGCGGCGGGCCGAACGACACGCGATTGGTGATCGCGTTGAATTCCTCAAAAAAGTACCTGTGCGCCGTCGGCGGCAGTCCGCGAAACTCGACCGCTTCGCGAAATCCCTCGCGGGCGTCGCGCAGCACGTCGGTTGCCGCCTTGATGCCGCTTGCACGATTTCCTGCGTATGCCTCACGCAGGTCATCGCGCATCAGATCAAGAAACCACCGCCGGTACGCCGCCGGAGAGTCGAAGACCTTTCCCTCAAGCGGCCACAGCACCTCGCGCATGGCGCGCACCTCGTCCGAGGTTGGCGCGAAGTCCCCGGCATTAACACGCCCGCCGCTCTTGGCCGCCCTGTAGGCGAACGCCATCTCCTTCAATATGAGTGGCAGAATGTCTCGCTCGAAATCGAGCTGTGCTCCATTGCCTTTTCCGATACGCAGCGAAGCAACGGCTTCGCGGGTAAAGAACCGGCACCGATGGCGTCCGGTACGCCCCTTTTGATTGATACCTCGCGCCGCAAACGGGAGCGTATGGCGCGAGCAAAGCCACAAACGCGGTTCGGCGCCGGAAGGACGATAGGTCAGCCGGCCGTTATTCCTGCGGTACGCACCTCCGCGACCGATCGTCAATGCTGAGACGACGTCATGGGCGGTCAGCCCGAGACCCTGGATGGCGACGCGCGCTCCGCTGGATATTCCGTCCAGTCGGCGTATCGGATACGGGGACGCGACATAGGCGAGCTTTGCATTCTTGCCCTTCCCGGCTTCGGCAAAGCTTGCCAATCGCCGGTCGAGCGTCGTGGACAGCCGATTGCCGTGCCCCATTGCGAGCACGAGATAGCTCGCCCGGACAGTGTCCGCACCGTCGAGATGGACCTTGTATCCGCAGCCATCGCGCTCGATGTCGACGGCGCGCTCGCGCACATGGCGCACACGAATCTGGTCAGGAAGTGCGGCAATCACATCGCTGCCGAAGCTGGCAAGGAAATGCCCGAGAACGGTGCGTGGCAGATGATCCCCCTCTTCGAGGGGGGCGCCTCCAGACTCCTTGCCGAAGCGGTAACCGTCGGCGAACCTGTGATATCCTTGCGCTGCGGCCCAATCGAGAAATGATGGATCGCCGTCGCCTCCAATAAGGCTTTTGGGCGGATACATCGTGACTTGAGACGTGAGCGTGTTGATAAGCAGATGTTGAGGCTGGTCCGAAGGATGCGCTCCTTGACCGAGCGTCCCGGGATCGATCACCATCACGTCCAGGACAATGCCGCGCGGCACGCGCCTGCTGTGTTCCAACAGCCGTTCGAGGATGGTGAGCGCCCTGGGACCACCACCTACGATCGCGAGCGACACAGTATGCATGCGGGCCTCCACGAGGTTCGTCTTGGATATGCGGCGCATCGAGCGGGGTGCACCTTGCAGGTCACCCACGTAGCGTCGCCTTCGATCATTATTCAGCCGCCTGCGTGTGAACGCCGCTTTGCTCATCCTGCTGGAAAAACGGTTCGCTGCCGAACGCGGGCGTCAGGTCATCCAGCCAATGGGCGTCACGGCGAAACTTCGCAAAGAACGGCCGCCGGACCCGCCACGCGTCGCGCGCCTGGAGGTACTGAAGACAGAAATATTGCTCGCCATTGATCTGAGTGATGCCATCGATGAGCACCTTTCCCGGAAAGGCGCTCATGCAGGGGCCGCGGACAGTCCTCGCGAGTCCCGATACTTGCCGATAGGCGGCTTGGAAGATTTCATATGCACGCGCGAGTGGCACCCTGAAATAGGCGCTCGCGCCAGTATCTCGCTCCACGAACATATAGTAGGGGACCGCGCCAAGCCGAACGCCAACAGTCCACATTCGCGCCCAGTCGTCCGGGCTCTCGTTGATGTGGCGAATAACGGGAGCCTGCATGCGAACGAT
>JBFXHW010000416.1:0-2679 GCA_050176605.1 Sphingobium sp.
GCGGCGATCGGGGCCAGCCCAAAATCCGCGGGCCGTTCGCTCGCGCAGCCGGCCGCCCTCGCGCCGGTCAGCAGCCTCTCGACGCGTTCCGGCTGTTCCGGATTGGGCTGCGGCGCGCCGCTTGACAGGAATGCCCTGGGATCGTGGCGTTTCTGCTCCTCGGCATAGAATGCTTTCACGACTCGTCCCCCCGCTCGGTTGCCAGCGCGTCGAAGGCTTCGCCATAAGCGGCATAGATCAGATCGTCAAAGCGGTGCACGAGCCCGAGCCGCTCATAGAACTTCATCGCGGACGGGTTTTCATGGTCGACCGCGAGCCGCAGATAGACGCAGCCGCGCTGCCTGGCGATCGCGGCCGCACGGCGCAGGAGCCGTTCGCCAATCCGCAAACCCCGAAATCTGTCGTGAACGACCAGATCCTGCACATAGACGCCGGGTCGGCCGAACCAGGTCGAAAAACTTCGGAAGAACAGACAGATGCCGGCGGTTTCTCCAGCTTTCTCGGCAATCAGGCATTCGAAGGCAGGATCGGCGCCGAACCCGTAGCGACGCAGATCTTCAGGCGTGCTCCTCACCTTGGCGATGTCGCCGATATGCGTCGCAAGGGTGAGCAGCGCGCGATGGATCTCCTCGGCATCCACCGAAGTGGCCTGCCGGATTCGAACGCCATCCGCCGAAGCCATGTCAGCCATCCACCGGCAGGTGGAATTCATCCGCCAGAAGCTGGAGGCAGTCGCCGAGGATCGACATGATCTCGCCGATCTGCTCCCGGGTGACGATCAAAGGCGGGCAGACCATGAAATTGTCGCCGAAAGCGCCGCCTTTGACCCGCCGCGAATAGACGATCAGCCCGCGTTCGAACGCGAGATCGATAAGCCGCGTGTTGGCGAATTTCTCCGGCGCCAGCGGGGTCTTTGTGGAGGGATCGGCGTAGATATCCGCGCCGAGCAGCAGGCCCTTGCCGCGAATATCGGCGACGAAGGGAAACCGCTTCGCCATCGACACCAACTCGGCACGCAGGATCGCGCCCATTTCCTCCGCGCGCGCGATCAGGCCCAGTCTGTCGGTTTCGGCAAGCACCGCCAGCCCCGCCGCGCAGGCGACCGGATTGCCGGCATAGGTGTGTCCGTGAAGGAAGCCGCCCATGCCGATGATCGGCGCCACGATGCGATCCGGCGCGGCGATGGCGCCGAGCGGCTGGTAGCCGGAACTCAGGCCCTTCGACAGAATGACGATATCAGGACGACAGTTCCAATGTTCGCCGGCCAGGAATTTTCCGGTGCGCCCTGCCCCGCTCATCACCTCGTCATGGATCAGCAGGATGCCATAGCGGTCGCAGATCTCGCGGATGCGCCGATAATAGCTGTCAGGCGCGACGAGGCCGGCAGTAGCCGCGCCGCCGACCGGCTCCATGATGAAGGCGAGCACGCTTTCGGGGCCTTCCTCGATAAGCTTCGCCTCCAGCATGTCCGCATAGCGCAGGCCGCGCGCGTCGTCCGACAGGTTGTCGCGGTCGCGGTGAATCATCGGCGCGGGGATCAGCGGCATATAGCGGCCGATGTCCTCGAAGGCGTCCGTCAGCACATGGTCTCCGGTCACACCCAGCGCGCCGACCGTGATGCCGTGATAGGACGGCATGCGGCCGATGATCTTCCGGCGCTTCGGCTGGCCGATGGCGACGGCCCACTGCCGCGCCAGCTTCAGCGCGGCTTCGACAGCCTCGGAGCCGCCTGACACGAAATAGATACGATCCATGCCGGGAATGCGTCGCGCGAGATCGGCGGCGAGTTCCAGCGCCGGCTCGTTCTCGAAGTGGATCGTGTAGGCGAAGCAGACCTTGTCCATCTGGCGCGATACGGCGTCGATCACGTTGCGGTTGCCGTGACCGATATTGACATTCACCGCGCCGCTCGACCCGTCGATGTAGCGCTTTCCGGGTTTGTCCCAGAGATAGATACCCTCGGCGCGCTCGACCGTCGGACGCGGCAGGCGCGTGTAGTAGAAGAGATTTTTGATCGGCGCCGTCACGATGCGGATTTCCCCAAAAACCTGTCCATGACGTTCTGCGTCACCCTTTCCACCATCGCATCCCCGCGCAGCAGGCCGGCCACCCACTCGCAGCTTCCGGCGTGGAAGACCTCGCCCTTGCCCTTGGCGAAGTTGACGATCATGCCGTTGCCGCGCTTCACCTTTTCGAGGTTCTCGTCGCTCGGGGAGCCGTAGAGCGTTTCAGCGGCGAAACGGCCGTCCTCGTCGTTCAGCCAGCCGGTCGGAACATCGGCGCTCTCCTCGACCTGCGTGGCGAGGCCGACGCCAAGGATTTGGACGCCGTCCGGCGGATTGTCGGTTCCGGTCGGCTCCGGCAAGCCGTTGCGGATGACATGATCCAGCCCGTCGACCTCATAACCGAAGATGTGGCTCTCCTGCCCCAGCACGTCTCCATAATAGAGACCGGTGTTCCTGAACGCCCAGTGCTCGGGACGGTAGATCGGAAAGCCGCGAACGCCGCGCGGCAGGCAGCCGCCCCAACCTGCGTAGACGCCCTTCAGCGCATTCAGCCCGAAGGTCGATGTCGCAGGGCGGCCGACCTCAGGCGCGTCCCACGCATTGGTGGTGCGGGAGGTATCGGCGGAGCGGTAGACCGGATCTTCCTTGCGGGCATTGTATTTGTAGCAGACCT
>JBFXHW010000417.1:0-2672 GCA_050176605.1 Sphingobium sp.
GGGCATGGGTGGCTCGCAGCGGCTGACGCGTGCGGTCGGAAAGGCGAAGGCCATGGAAATGTGCCTCACCGGACGGATGATGGACGCCACGGAGGCAGAGCGTTCGGGCCTCGTCAGCCGCATCGTCCCTGCCGCCGATCTTCTCGACGACGCGCTCAAGACAGCCGCTACGATCGCTTCCATGCCGCCGATGGCCGCGATGATGAACAAGGAGATGGTCAATCTCGCCTTCGAGGCGACGCTGGCGCAGGGACTGGTCGGCGAACGCCGCATGTTTCAGATCCTGACCGCAACCGAAGACAAGAAGGAAGGCATGGCCGCCTTCGTCGAAAAGCGCCCGGGGGTCTGGAAAGGCCGCTGAACCGGCAGGAAACTGGAGAGGAAGCATGAGCATCATAGCCTTTATCGGCCTCGGCAACATGGGCGGGGGGATGGCCGCCAATCTGGCGAAAGCGGGTCACGACGTGCGCGCCTATGACCTTTCCGCCGACGCCCTGAAGCGTGCGGTCGACGCCGGGTGCACCGGCTATTCGACGATACCGGAGGCCGTCACTGGCGCGGACGCTGTCGTCACCATGCTGCCCAACGGCGCCATAGTCCGCGACGTCTATCAAGAAAGCGTGTTCGGCCATGCCCCAGCTGGCTGCCTGCTGCTCGACTGCTCGACCATAGATGTCGCGACCGCGCGCAGCGTCTCCGCCGAAGCCGTGAGCAAGAGCTACGCGATGGTCGATGCGCCCGTTTCCGGGGGAATCGCAGCCGCGAACGCAGCGACGCTGACTTTCATGGTCGGTGGAAGCGATGAGGATTTCGCGCGCGCTCAACCAATCCTTGCGGCGATGGGCAAGGCCGTCATCCACGCGGGATCCGCAGGCAATGGGCAGGCGGCTAAGATCTGCAACAACATGATTCTGGGCGCCACCATGGTCGCTACCTGCGAAGCCTTTGCGATGGCGCAGAAACTGGGGCTCGATCCGCAGACCTTTTTCGACATCTCCAGCGTCTCGTCAGGCCAGAGCTGGTCGATGACGAGCTACTGCCCCCTCCCCGGGGTCGGTCCGCAAAGCCCGGCCGACAACGGATATCAGGGCGGCTTCGCGTCGGCGCTGATGCTGAAGGACCTCAAACTGGCGGTCGAGGCGGCGCAATCATGCGGCGCGGCGGTCCCCATGGGTCACGCGGCCGAGGCGCTGTATCAGGTGCACGCCAACGCAGGCCAAGGCGGCCGGGATTTCTCCTCAATCATCGAAATGCTCGGCTGACGCCGCGAGCGGGGTGGATTGTCGGGACAAGCCCGGCAATAAGAGGGCATGAATATTCCCTCCCCCGCACCCGCGGCTCTTGCAGACACTCTCGCCGAACGGCACGCCACGCGATCGCGGCTGCTTTCCATCTTCGGCGGTTCGGCGGGCAATCTCGTCGAGTGGTATGACTGGTATGTTTATGCCGCTTTCGCGCTCTATTTCGCGCCGGTGTTTTTTCCGTCCGAGGACCCAACGGCGCAGCTGCTGAGTGCAGGTGCGATCTTTGCCGTCGGCTTCCTGATGCGCCCGATCGGTGCGTGGATCATGGGCATTTACGCCGACCGCCACGGCCGCAAGTCTGGATTGACGCTTTCCGTACTGATGATGAGCGCGGGGTCGCTGCTGATCGCAGTGACGCCGACATACGAAAGCATAGGCGTCGGCGCGCCGATATTGCTCGTGGTCGCGCGGCTGATTCAGGGCCTGTCAGTCGGCGGAGAATATGGCGCCAGCGCCACCTATCTCTCCGAAATGGCAGGCAGTGAGCGGCGCGGCTTCTGGTCCAGCTTTCAATATGTAACGCTCATCATGGGGCAACTAGTTGCGCTCGCCGTGCTTCTCGTGCTGCAGTCGGCAATGAGCGAGGCGTCGCTGGAACAATGGGGTTGGCGCATTCCCTTCGCGATTGGTGGTGCGCTCGCGCTGATCGTCATGATTCTGCGCCGCCGCCTGATGGAAACCGAGAATTTCACGAAGGCCGCCGCGCGAACGGACACGCCCCGCTCCGGGCTGTTCGCGCTGTTGCGTCACCATCCGGGTCAGGCGGCGCTCGTAATCGCGCTGACCGCCGGTGGCACGCTCGCCTTCTATACCTACAGCACCTACATGCAGAAATATCTGGTCAATTCGTCCGGGTTCAGCCGGTTCGAGGCAAGCTGGATCATGGCGGGCGCGCTGTTCGTCTTCATGTGCCTGCAACCGGTCTTCGGCGCCTTGTCGGACCGGATTGGCCGTAAGCCGCTGATGATCTTTTTCGGTCTCGCGGGGCCGCTGGGCACAGTACCGCTGTTCCGCGCGCTGGAAGGAACGGGCGACAGCTTGACCGCATTCCTTCTGGTCATGGCCGCCTTGATCGCGGTCAGCGGCTACACATCGATCAACGCGGTGGTAAAGGCCGAACTCTTTCCGGCGAACATCCGCGCGCTCGGCGTTGCCCTGCCCTATGCCATCGCCAATGCCCTGTTTGGCGGCAGCGCGGAATATGTCGCGCTCCAGTTAAAGGACTGGGGCCATGAAAGCGCCTTCTACTGGTATGTCAGCGGGATGATCGGCCTGTCGCTGGTCGTCTATGTGCTGATGACCGAGACCCGGCACAGCAGCCTGATCGACCGCGATTAGCCGGTCGGCGATGTCTGCTTTGTTGTGGAG
>JBFXHW010000418.1:0-2667 GCA_050176605.1 Sphingobium sp.
CTGTTGACGCCGATGGCCGAGGGGCTGAACGCGACCGAGGGGCAGACGGGGCAGGCGATCTCGATCAGCGGGCTGTTCGCCGTTGCGGCCAGCATGCTCGTCACCACCGCTGCCGGACGGCTGAACCGGAAATGGGTGCTGATCGCGATGACGGCCTTCATGCTGCTTTCGCTGGCCCTGGTCGCCGCCGCGCCGAACTTCCTCGTGCTGATGGCCGGTCGCGCGTTGCTTGGCATCTGCATCGGCGGTTTCTGGGCACTGGCGACCGCCGTCATCATGCGGCTGGTTCCGGCCGAAGACGTGCCCCGCGCGCTCGCCCTGATGTATGGCGGGCAGGCGATTGCCGCCGCCTTTGCGACTCCCGTCGGCAGCTATCTCGGAGGCCTGTTCGGCTGGCGTGAGGTGTTCTGGGCGCTAACGCCGATCGTCGCCGTCAACCTCGTCTGGCATGCGGTCGCGCTGCCGTCGCTGCCCGCGCACCGGAAGCAGGATTTCCGGGCGATGCTCGGCCTGCTGAGGCGTCCGTACTTCATGCGGGGTCTGATCGCCTGCATGCTGTCCTGGGGTTCGGCCTTCACCATGTTCACCTATCTGCGGCCGTTTCTGGAGCAGGTGACAGGCGTGGATGTGACGACGCTGTCGGTCCTGCTGCTGCTTCTCGGCTGCGCGGGGTTCATCGGCACATGGGCTGCTGGCCGTTTCCTCAAAGGTAACGTCGCTCCCTTCCTGAAGCTGCCGGCGCTCGTCATGGGCGGAGCCACCGTCGGGCTGCTTCTTTTCGGTTTCTCGGTCGCCGCCATTGGCTTCTTCATGATGATCTGGGGTGCGATGAACACCATGTTCTCGGTGATCTGGATGACGTGGATGTCGCAGAACGCCGACGATGCGCCCGAGGCCGCAGGCAGCCTGATGGTCGCGGCGATCCAGGCCTCGATCCTGCTCGGCGCGCTCGTCGGCGGGCTGCTGCTGGACGGCATTTCCATCGAGGCGACATTCATCGGCAGCGTCGTGCTGGCGGTGCTCGCAATCGCCCTGATCGGCGATGGCCAGCGCCTGCTGAAGCCGGAGGCAATCTGACATGGGCTCGTCCGTACCGATCTCCCGGCGTCGATTGCTGGCAACAGGCGTCGCCGGCCTTGCCCTGCCGATCTTTCTGCCCTCGACCACCCAAGCCCAGGAAGGAGCGATCATGCGCCTCAAACTGACCTTCGCTGACCAGGATTTCTCGGCAACGCTGGAAGACAATGCCGCGGCGCGCGAGCTGTTCGCGATGCTGCCGCAGGATCTCACGATCGACGACTATTCGACCAACGAGAAGATCGCCTACCTGCCGCGCAAGCTGAGCGATGACGGTAGCGCACGCTTCGAGAACGAGGCGGTGGGCGACCTCTGCTACTACGCGCCCTGGGGCAATCTCGCGATGTTCCATGGCCCCTACCGCTGGTCGCGCGGGCTGGTTCGGATCGGCCGGCTGGATCAGGGCGCAAAACCTCTGCTGGTGCGCGGCGAATTTCCGCTCCGCATCGAAGCGCTGACCTGACGCGCGGCGCGCGCCCCCTTTCTCACAACTGCAAGGAGAACCTGCCATGAACCGGAACACCGACTCTGGAATCGAACTCCATCATCTGGACGCGCCCAATGCCGGCCGCCGCAACCTGCTCAAGCTGACCGGCGCGGGTGTTGCTGCCTTCGGTGCAGCGTCATTTCTCAAAACTCCCAACGCAAAGGCTCAGAACATGTCACAGGAATGGGACAAAGTTTTCCCCAAAAGCGAAAAGGTCGACCATCAGAAAGTCACCTTCAGGAACCGCTACGGCATCACCCTTGCGGGCGATCTCTACCTGCCGAAGGACCGGGCGAATGACCGCCTGCCCGCCATCGTCGTCAGCGGTCCGTTCGGCGCCGTCAAGGAACAGTCGTCGGGTCTCTATGCGCAGACCATGGCGGAGCGCGGCTTCGTCACGCTGGCGTTCGATCCGTCCTATACCGGCGAAAGCGGCGGCGAGCCGCGCAACGTCGCCTCGCCCGACATCAACACAGAGGATTTCATGGCAGGGGTGGATTATCTCGGCCTGCACGCCTCCGTCGACCGCGAACGCATCGGCGTCATCGGCATCTGCGGCTGGGGCGGCATGGCGTTGAATGCCGTCGCCGCCGACAAGCGTGTCAAGGCCGTCGTCGCCAGCACCATGTACGACATGACCCGCGTCATGTCGAAGGGCTACAACGACAGCGTAACCCCCGAACAGCGCACGCAGGCGCTGGAGCAGATGAGCCGGCAGCGCTGGGACGATGCCGAGAAGGGCACTCCGGCCTACCAGCCGCCGTACAATGAGCTGAAGGTCGGCGAGGCGCAGTTCCTGGTCGATTACCACGACTATTACATGACGCCGCGCGGCTACCATAAGCGTGCGGTCAACTCAGGCAACGCCTGGACGATCACGACGCCGATGGCGTTCATGAACATGCCGATCCTCAGCTACATCAAGGAAATCTCGCCGCGACCGCTGCTGCTGATCCATGGTGAAAAGGCGCATTCGCGCTACTTCAGCGAAACCGCCTATGCAAATGCCGCTGAGCCGAAAGAACTGATGATCATCCCCGGTGCCAGCCACGTCGATCTCTACGACAAGGTGGACGTAATCCCGTTCGACAAGATCGCCAGCT
>JBFXHW010000419.1:0-2666 GCA_050176605.1 Sphingobium sp.
GCCGTCACCTTTTCCTTGCTGGCGCCGCCGCCGACATCAAGGAAGTTGGCCGGGAACATGCCATTCAGCTTGATGATGTCCATCGTCGCCATGGCGAGGCCCGCGCCGTTTACCATGCAGCCGATGTCGCCATCCAGCTTGATATAGGCGAGGTCATATTTGGAGGCCTCCAGTTCCGCCGGGTCTTCCTCCGTCTCGTCGCGCAGTTCCATCAGGTCCGGGTGACGGAAGAGGGCATTGCCGTCGAAGCCGACCTTGGCATCCAGCACCAGCAGATTGCCCTGTTCGGTAACCGCGAGCGGGTTGATCTCGATCTGGCTGGCATCCGTGCCGAGGAAGGCCGCGTAAAGCGAGGAAGCGACCTTGGCGGCCTGCTTGGCGAGGTCGCCCTTGAGGTCCAGTGCCGCGGCGACGCTGCGCCCATGGTGCGGCATGAAGCCGGTAGCCGGATCGATGGTGATGGTGTGGATCTTCTCCGGGGTCGAATGTGCGACCTCCTCGATGTCCATACCGCCCTCGGTCGAGGCGACCATCGCGACGCGGCCGCTGGCGCGATCGACCAGCAGGGCGAGATAGAATTCCTTCGCGATGTCCGCGCCGTCGGTGATGTAAAGACGGTTGACCTGCTTGCCCGACGGGCCGGTCTGAACCGTCACCAGCGTATTGCCCAGCATGTCGGTCGCGGCCGCCTTGACCTCGTCCAGCGTCTTGGCGAGACGGACGCCGCCCTTGGCGTCGGGCCCCAGTTCCTTGAACTTGCCCTTGCCGCGTCCACCCGCATGAATCTGGGCCTTCACGACATAGAGCGGCCCGGGCAGCTTGCCCGCCGCCGCCACCGCGTCTTCGACGGTGAAGGCCGCGAATCCGGCGGCGATCGGCGCGCCATATTTCGCGAGGAGTTCCTTGGCCTGATATTCATGGATGTTCATGGCGCGATCCTGTCAGTGATAGTGAGTGATGGCGCGCGTAAAGCACAGCCGGCGCGGCGAGAAAAGCGTGACTTCGCAAAATCACTTTGCAAAGTTGCAAAACGGAGAGTGGGGCAGGCGACCATGCGCGCAACGAAAAACACCCGGACCGCTTTTACGGTCCGGGTGTGCGGCGACTTGCGCCATTTCCCCTTTTGTGTCCGTCCTCCCCTCCACGCCCCCCTTGGTTGTGTCGCGGTGAAGAGGCGCGGTATCCCTGAACCATGGCCGTTATTGCCTATGTTTCGAGAGTCACTGCTATGGGGAGAGCGGCCCGATGTCATCACCCAATTTGCCGGCCGCCGCCTTTTTGTCGCGGGCATGTGTCAATTTCGCAACATCACTGTATCGCGGCACTAAATCCGAAGTTTGCTTGCCAGCCCGCGGTTGCCACCCTAGAGCGATGGCGTCCATGTCCGGAAGCCCTGCCCGATGATTTTGAGCCGTTTCGAGCGCATGATCGCCAAGCGTTACCTGCTGCCGGGCAAGGGTGAGGGCTTCATTTTCCTCGTTGCCAGCATCAGCCTCGTGGCTGTGATGCTCGGAGTCGCGGCGCTGATCATCGTGATGAGCGTGATGAACGGCTTTCGTGCGGAGCTGTTCGACAAGATCGTCGGCCTCAACGGTCATGCCGTGGTTCAGGGTTATGGCGGGCGCCTGCCCGACTGGAAGCGCGTGATGGCCGAAGCGAAGGCGACACCGGGCGTCACCTCGGCGACGCCCCTGATCGAACAGCCGCTGCTCGCGAATTTTCAGGGGCGCGTCGAGGCCGTGCTGGTGCGCGGCATGACGATGGAGGATATCAAGTCGAATCAAACGCTGCAGGGCAAGGTGAAGGTCGGAAGCCTGAACAACCTTGCGCCGGGGCGCAACGTCATCGCGATAGGATCGGGACTTGCCGACAATCTGGGCGTAACGGTCGGCAACACCATTTCGATCATCAATCCCGCCGGGCGGTCCACTCCGTTCGGGACCGTGCCGCGCGAAATCGGCTATGAGATCGGCGCGGTGTTCGAGGTCGGCATCTATGATTACGACAAGTCGTTCATCATCATGCCGATGGAGAATGCGCAGCAATTGCTGCTGCTGGGCGATGTCGTGGGAATGATAGAGGTCGACACCACCGATGCGGACAATGTGGCGTCGATCCTCGCGCCGCTCGCCGACAAGGTCGAAGGCCGCGCCGTCATCACCGACTGGCGGCAGATGAACGCGTCGCTGTTCGAGGCGTTGCAGGTTGACCGGGTGGTCTCGTTCGTCGTGCTGTCGCTCATCATCCTTGTCGCCGTGTTCAACATATTGTCGTCGCTGATCATGCTGGTGCGCGCAAAGACGCGCGACATCGCCATCATGCGCACCATGGGCGCATCGCGCGCGAGCCTGCTCAAGATCTTCGTGACAGTGGGCGTCACCATCGGCACGCTCGGCATGGCGGCGGGCGTGGCGCTGGGCTTCGTCTTCCTGTTCTTCCGCCAGCAGGTGGTCGGCTTCATCCAGCTCGTCACGGGCCAGAATATCTGGGATCCTTCCGTGCGCTTCCTTGCCGAGTTGCCGTCCAAGCCCGATCCGGTGGAGATCATCGTCATCTGCCTGATGGCGCTGATCTTCAGCTTCCTTGCGACGCTCTATCCCGCATTCAAGGCCGCGAATACCGATCCGGTGCAGGTGCTGCGCTATGAATGACATACTCGCCGTTTC
>JBFXHW010000420.1:0-2645 GCA_050176605.1 Sphingobium sp.
GCCATTGACAAAGAAGCTGCGATCCTTCTCGATCACGACATCGCCGGGCATGCCGCTCACCTTCTTGCCGAAAGGCTTGGGCGCCTTGCCAAAATGCCTTTCGAGCAGCGGCGAGGCGGGCGGATCGAACAGAATGATGTCGCCGCGCTGTGGTAGCGCGCCGCGATCGAGCCAGATCGCCCAATAGGGCAGGCTCGGGCTGGCGTTGATCATCAGCGCGTGATCCTTCGCGAATGTGCTGAGCGAGGTGAGCGCGAGCGCGGCCGCGCCGAGCCCCGCCCACAGCGTGAGCCGGCGCCCGGTGGGCGAACGGAGGACAAGGTCAGCGGCGCGCATCGGGAATGGCTCCCACGCGGCGCGCCACATCCGCGCGCACGGCTTCGGTGAGATCGGGCGTGCTGCCCGCGACCACCGCTTCGGCGACAAGGACCGTGCGGCCCTCACGGCCCAGATGTTCGACCGATGCTTCGACCGCCTGCAGATAGGCCTGGACGCGCATCTTCGTTTCCTCAGGCGGCCGTCCGGCGCGCGCCTCAGCTTCAATGAAGTCGCCCATGATGCGGCTCAGTTGCACGGTCACCACCTCGCGCTTGTCGAGTGCGAGCAGCTTGTCGGTGGCCCAGACGCCCCAGAGCACTGAGCCGACCATGCTCAAACCGAGCGCGACGGCGGTCCAGTTTACCCCGCCCATGCGGCTGCGCAGGGATTGTGTTGCCAATATGTTCTTCACAGCTTTTCTCCCGAGAGTTCGCGTTCAAGATCGTTGATGAAGCGCGGCAGGCGCCAGACCACGACCAGCGTCGCGACACCGATGAGGACGAACTTGAACTCGTCGAGGAAGCCGATCTGGCGGCCTTGCTCGGCGCTGAGAAAACGATCCGAAATATTGGCGAGATGGGCGAAGAAAACCCCGGCATCGCCGCCCGAGATCAGAAGGAAAAAGAGCAGCGGGAGCCCGAGCGCCATGAGGTAGCTCGAGGCAAGGAAGGTGCTGCCGCGAAGCACGATGTAGCAAAGGTCGGCGGCATGGGCGCGCCAGCCCTTGGCCGGCAGCTCGAGGCTGCCGCTCTCCGCACGGGCATCTTGGGCCCGGTCGATCGGCGTGACGAGATGGAGTGGCATCGGTTCTGGGTGTCCTTGGATGGAGGGAGAAGTCAGGTTCGATTGGCAAAGGCGATCCGTTCGATCGCGTCGGCAAGCTGGTGGCCGCGCGCAATTTCGGCGTCGATCGCGGCAAAGGTCTGGGGCGAGCTTGAAAACAGCGTCGCCGAATAGTCGTCGAGGACGAGCCGGCCGATGGCTTCGGTCTCCGGGCCCTTGATGAAGACTTCCGAATAATCGCTGCCCGAACGCTTCAGGCTGCGGATCAGGGTCTCAGTGCGGTCGTCCATGTCGAGGCGCTTCGACGCCTTGAAATCGGCGATCGTCTCGGGCTTCTGCTGAAGGATCAGCATCCAGTCGCTGTTTTCCAGCGCAGCGGTCGCCCCATCGGACTTGTAATAGTCGTTGAGTGACTGCGTCGCGGTTGCCAGCGCCCCGCCATATTTGCGGCAAGTGCGGGCATAGGTTTCGACGAACTCGCCCATCGAGCCGCCCTTGAGCATCGACCACGCCTCGTCGATCAAGAGCAGCTTTCTCACCGAGCGCGGGCTGCGGGTCATGGCCTGGCTGGTCATGAACATGATCGCCGAGAGTACGACAGCCCGCAATTCCTCGCGGGTGGCAAGGTCCGACATCTCGAAGACAGTGAAATCAGTGTCGAGATCGAGGCTCGCCTGGCCTTCGAAGAACGCACCATAAGTGCCGCCGGCCATGTATGGCGCAAGCGCGGTGGCGAGATCGCTCGCGGCTTCATTGCCGAGACCGGCCAGTGCTTCGCCGACGCCGGTGATCGAGGCATCGACGCCCCGTTCGCTCCAGACCGTGTTGACCGCCCGATCGATCAGACCGCGCTCGGTGTCATTGAGCTTTGCGCTGTGCCGCGCCATTTGGCCGACGATCGCCTTGACCATGCCGAAGCAGTCGAGCCGGTAATCCTCGTCTTCGGCCGCGCGCTCGCCATCGATCATCGAGAACGGATTGAGGCAGAAGCCCGCCTTCATCGTGAACTCGACGAACCGGCCGCCTTGCAGCTTCACCGAATGCTCGAAGCTGCGTCCGTCGTCGATGACCACGACCTGCGCGCCAGCGCCGCGCAGCGCCGCGCACATTTCCTGCAGCAGCACAGACTTCCCCGATCCCGACTTGCCGCAGATCGCGACATTGTGGTTGCCAGCATCGTTCTCGAACGGCGACCAGAAGAAGGGCTGGCCGCGCCGGCCCACGAACAGCAGGTGCGGATGGACGCTGCCGAGATATTCGCCCTGCATGGGAGCGATATTGGCCGCTGTCGTCGAGAGCACGGTCTTGAAGCGCTTGAGGCGCTCCATGTCCGCGCCAAGCCCATCGGCCAGCGTCATCGGCATGGCCGCCAGCAGCCCCTGGATCTGCAGGTATCGCTCATCGGCAAGGTCCCAGCCCGCCGCCTTGTAGATCGACTTGATCGCGCGTTCGTCGCGGTCCCCGCGGCCGAGCGGGGAATAGGTCGTCAGACCATAGAAGACCCGCACCAAACGGCGGCCTTCCTGCAGCTCGGACTGCACATG
>JBFXHW010000421.1:0-2645 GCA_050176605.1 Sphingobium sp.
CGCGCTTGAGGATGATATTGGCGACACCGCCAACGGCATCCGAACCATATTGTGCCGACGCTCCGTCGGCTACGATTTCCAGACGATCGACAGCGCCTAACGGGATGGCGGAAATATCGACCGACTGAATTGCTCCATCGTAAGCGAGGCGATGCCCGTTCAAGAGCGTCAACGAAGCATCCGGCCCAAGGCCGCGGAGATTAAGACTCGAAGTGCCGTTGAAGTTGGTTGTGTTGGCTCCGAAATTGCCAATGCCCACCGTTGGGTTTTGTCCACCGGTAAAATTTTGTGGGATGCTCCGGATGGCTGCACCCAGGTCGTTTTGGCCCTGTTGGCGCATGTCTTCCTGGGAAAGTGCAATCACTGGTGAAGGTAGTGGGGCGCCACGGATGAGCGAACCCGTGACTACAATGTCCGATTGCCCTATTTCTCCGCTGGCCGCCGCAGACTGCGGCACCGATCGCCCCCGGATTAGAATCGCACCATCGCTGATCTCGGCGGTCAGGCCGCTGCCGCGCAGAAGAATTTCTACGGCCTCTCGGGCGGAGTAATGGCCCTGAAGGGCTTCCGCCTTTTTACCGGCAACGACCTTGCTCGACGCGACGAGTTCCATTCCGGATTGTCGGGCGAGATCGCGCAATGCATATTTGAGATCCTGAGCGGCGATCTGATAGTCGCGCTCATCTCCCTCTTGCGCGCAGCTGACGCTATTTGCTGCAAGGCTGACAGCCGTTGCACCCACCAACAGCATTTCGCGAAATTTTCTCATCACTGCCCCCTTCTGGGCCGCCGGTCAAAATGCCGGCGGCTCTACGGGGACAGAGTCGCGTTTCTGAAATGTGGGCAGTTTATTTTTTAAGTCGGACTCGTCCCTGAACGCTTCGATCGATTGAGAGACCCAGAATTGCTGCAAGCCTCCGCGCAACCGCGTCGGCGTCGCTCACATTGAGTTCAGCGAATATTTTCTCTTGGCCGAGAGCGGGATCCGCGAGTTCGATTTTCAAATCGGAATTGCGATTGACCTCGGTGATGATCGTCGAGACCGGGACATCGTCAAATGTCCGGGTCTGGCGTTGGGATTGCGGCATGCTGTCGGGTTCCGGGTCAGGAGTTGCAGCGGCGCCGCCGCCGGTAAATCTGACCTTCTCACCTGGGGATAACACGACTTCACGAGAGCGCGCTGCGGATTGTGGTTCAGTCATCGTAACCCGCACCTTTCCTTCCAGTAAGCGCACCTCGACATGATCATCCACCCGAACTTCGAAGATCGTGCCGACGGCTGTAACTTTTCCGCCTTTCACATAGACGACGAATGGCCGCGTCGGATCGTGACTGCCATTAAAGCGCGCCCTGCCGCCCGACAGATAGATCGACCGTGCTTCGTCGCTAAACAGAACTTTGATCGAGGTTGTGCCAAACAACGTCACGGTTGACCCATCGGCGAGGCTCACCTCCTTTTCACCGGTCTGGTTGCTGACGACTTGCGCGTCAGCCAGCTGCGGTGGTGACCCATGTGAATTTCGGAGCTCAAGATAGGAGACCACGCCGACCAGCGCGATCAGAACCATAGCCGCCACCAGGGCGATGCGGAACGGCCATCCCCAGGTCGCAGCCGGCTGCTCGGTTGCCGCTTCTGCGCGCAGTTCAGGCAGCATCGCCGCCGCGTCGCTCGCTACGCCGACCTCGGTGACGACGCGCTTGTAGGTTGCCCGATGCTCCGGGCTTTTTGCCATCCAATTGTTCAGGCTCTCCATGTGTCTATGCGGATCATCAAGCATAAGCATCGCCCATTTATAGGCCTGGCGCTCGATCCTGCGCGCGCGCGAGAAATACGAACCGATGGTCATCGCGCCCTCCTGTGCCGATCGACATGCTCGATGGCTCTTACCATGTGCCACTTAACGCCCCAGACCGTCATCCTCAACTTTCGCGCAATTTCCTTGTAGGTGTAGCCATCGACGCGGCTCAGCAGGAATATTTCCAGGGTCCGCGGCTTCAGTTGACTCAGTATAAGACTGAAATGTTCAAGCTCCTCGCGTCCGACAAGTTCGCGATGCGGGTCTTCTCTCGCGGGCGGATCGAGCGCCTCGATCAATTCAACCGATTTTTCTGCGATCAGCGTGGAACCTCGCTTTGCCCGATGCCGAAGCAAATTATTTGCGATCGTTCTCAGATAGGCCTGTGGCGACGCCACGTCCGTCGTGGGCGCCACGCGAAGAAAGCGTATCAGTGTTTCCTGGGCCAGCTCTTCCGCTTCGGACTGAGAGCGCAACTTTCTTCGGAAAAAACGCACAAGGGCAGGGGCCTCTGTTCGATATAAATCATCGAAGCTTCCCTGGCCAAGATCGTGGCCGTTGCTGCGGTTGAACCGCTCATTTTCGTGCTGCTCTCCCATCGGCAGCATCACGCATTTCTTGTCGGCTGCTTCAGCCGCGCCAGCATGATTTTCAAGATGTTCAGTTCGATGCTTTGGTCCATTCGTCGCGCCTATGTCCACTCGGGGCGACGGCCAAAGCCGGTTGTGGGTTAGCTGAGGTTCCCTTCAGACTGCAGGTATCAGGTTGCAGCACAGGAAGGAGAACCCATGGCCAGGAAGATCACAAACCCCGAGTTGCTCGCGTTACGGGCATCTGCCGAGGCAGACC
>JBFXHW010000422.1:0-2614 GCA_050176605.1 Sphingobium sp.
CATATCCAGGATGTCGTCGCGCTGGTCGAGGATGGCAGCCTCGACGATATCATCCTCGTCGGCCACAGCTATGGCGGCATGGTCATCACCGGCGTCGGGGCGCGTATCGGCGCGCGTATCCGCACGCTCGTCTATCTCGACGCCTTCCTACCGGGCGACGGCGAATCGCTGTGGGACATTGCGGGCGAGCGCGCGCGGAAACATTATATCGACGGACAGCGCGACACGCCCGGGCTGGTGAAGCCCTTTCCCCGCGCGGGCGTGCAGCATCCCCGCACGCTGCAGCCGCTTCTGACGATGCTGGAACCGGTGCGCCTTACCGGAGAGGAGGCGAAGGTCGCCAACCGCAGCTATATCTACGCGACGGCGAACCTGCCCTCCAGCTTCACGCGCTTCCATGATCAGGTGCGCGACGATCCCGCATGGACGGTGCATGAAATCGCGACCGGCCATATGGTGATGCTGGAGGATCCGGAGGGTCTGGCCGCGCTGCTGCTCGGTGAAGCGGGGCGATAATTTGATCGGCCCCGGGGGTGTCTGCGGCGCGTCTGCTCTGCTATCCTGCCCTTTGTCATGCGTATCATCGTCCCCGTCCTGATCCTGCTTCTCGCCGCCTGCCGTGCGGGCGGTCCGGGCGCACCGGGCGACAGCGACGACAACCGGCCATGGTCGGGCATCGCGCCGGACGAGGTGCTGAGCCTCACCGGCACCGAGCCCTTCTGGGGCGGCAATGTGACCGGCGGCACGCTCACCTATACCACGCCGGACAATCCCGACGGGCTGGCGATCCGCGTCGAACGTTTCGCCGGGCGCAACGGCGTATCCTACAGCGGAGAGATGGACGGCAGGCGCTTCACCGCCGCGGTTTCGCCCGGCCAGTGCGTCGACGGCATGTCGGACCGGGTCTATCCGTTCAACGTCACGCTGGAGGTGGCGGGCGAGACGCGCAACGGATGCGCATGGTCGGAGGCCCATCCCTTCACCGGGCCGAAGGCGCCATAGCGCCGTGCGGCTGTGTGACGCGGACCGTTTTGTGACGTGCAGGGAACATTCGCCGGAGCAGGGCGCTGAGACGGTATGAGATATCAGCTTCCCTCCGTCGTTCTTCTGGCAATTTCGCTTTCCGCCTGTGGCGGATCGCCCGACGAAGCGGCCCCCGCCAACGTTTCCGCGCAGGAAAACATGATGGCGCCGGAAAACGCCGCGGAGGCCACGCCGGTCGGTCCCGACATACTGACACCAGTCGGGCTTGGGACAATCGGCATCGGCAGGGCACCCGCGATTGCAGGAGCAGGCGTCCTGACCGAGGATGAAAACCAGTTGAGCGACGAATGCCGGACCCTGAAAGCCTCGGGCTATCCCCATATTTACGTGATGAGCGATGGCGAGCGCGTGACCCGCATCACTGTCATGGATGGTTCAGAGGTCAGGACGGCGAAGGGAATCGGGCCGGGCGCGACCGAGGCAGAGGTGCGCGCCGCCTATCCTGACGTGCGGGAGGAACCGCATAAATATGAGGCGGCCCCTGCGAAAAACCTGTATTGGGAGCCGCAGGGCAAGGATGGCAATGCGCTGCGGTTCGAAATCGGCGGTGACGGAAAGGTCAGCCTGATCCACGCGGGGGTTCAGCCCAGTCTTTCCTACGTGGAAGGATGTGCCTGACCCCAAACCGCCGTGCGGGCAAGCCGGGTGATCAGGGGAGTGAGCGATGTTCGTCGCCGCCTATTGGTGGAAGGTTGATCCCGACAAGGAGGAGCAGTTCCGCGCGGCGTGGCGACGCGGAACGGAACTGATCCGCGCCCGCTATGGCTCGCTGGGCTCGCGCCTCCATCGCGAGGTAGCCGAGGATGGCACGGTGCGCTTCATCGGTGTCGCCGAATGGCCCGACCGGGAGACATGGCAAAAGGCGTTCGACGCGAAGATGGTCTATGACGAGCCGGAAACGCGCCGCGCCTTTGTCGACGCGATCGTGAATACCGCGCACGAACCGCTCTTGCTGATGGAAGTGACCGACGATCTGCTCGACCGCGCGTGACGGGTGAGGTTCAGGCTGCCGGCTCCCAGTCCGGCGGCGCCAGCACGAACCCGGCAAAGTCGAAGCCCGGCGAAACGATACAACTTACCAGAGCCCAGCCCTCATGCGCTTCTGCTGCCTGCCAGTGATGCGGTGCGATGATATGCTGAGGCTCCTGCCCGGCGAGCACGTCGCCGCCGAGCAATATTTCGGTCACGGGGCCGTCGTCGCCCGGCGCGGTGCGCAGCCGCAAGGGATGGCCCGCATGCCATAGCCACATCTCGGCCGCATCAACGGTGTGCCAGTGCGATTTCTGGCCATGATCGAGCAGGAAATGGATGGCGGTTGCGCCCGCGCGCTCGCCCGGTGCCGCCTCGGCCCGCCAGGTTTCGCGGTACCAGCCGCCCTCGGGGTGCGGCTGCAGCCCCAGTTTTTCTATGATGCGTCGCGCGTCGTCCATCGCGCGATGCTAGAGCATCGTGCGCAAAAGTGGGACCGGTTTTGCGCAAAGACGATGCGACGACAAAAATGGAGCGCTACCCGATGCGCCAACCCCTGCGAGTTGGCGCCCTGTCCCTGTACGCAAAGCCGAGGGGACTC
>JBFXHW010000423.1:0-2577 GCA_050176605.1 Sphingobium sp.
TGAGGAAGCAGCTTTCGGTGATTTCCAGTTCCAGCCGCTCGGGCGGTAGCCCGGACGCGGCGAGAGCGTTCATGACGATGCCAGGGAGCGCCGGGTTGGCGAACTGGATGGGGGAGACGTTGACCGCAACGCGCGTCCCGGCCGGCCATGTCGCCGCGGTGGCGCAAGCCGTCCGCATCGCCCATTCACCCAGCGGACCGATCAGCCCCGCATCCTCTGCTATGGGCACGAACGTCGCCGGCGATATCGCGCCGCGTGTCGGATGATTCCAGCGCAGAAGCGCCTCGAAGCCTGTGATCTTGTCGGTCTTCACGCTTACGACAGGCTGATAGTGGAGTTCGAGCGCGCCTTCTTCCAGTGCAACACGCAAGTCGTCTTCCAGCTTGCGGCGATCTTCTGCGTCGGCCAGCATTTCGGGCGAGTAGAAGCGATGTACGCCCCGTCCGTCGCCCTTTGCCGCATAGAGCGCGAGATCGGCGTTGCGGACAAGCATGTCCGTATTGGTGCCATCATCGGGACACAGGGCGATGCCGACCGACGCGCCGATGACGACCTGTACACCTTCGATGATATAGGGCTGGGACAGGGTCGCGATGATGGCGTCGGCGAGCACGCCCAGCTTCGCGCGATCCGGATGGCCGGGCAACACGACTTTGAATTCGTCGCCGCCCAGGCGGCCGACCACACCACGGTCGGCGACAACGCGTTCCAGACGCTGGCTCACCTGCTTTAGCAGCGCATCTCCGGCGGGGTGACCCATGGTATCGTTGACGGACTTGAAGCGGTCGAGATCGAGCAGGAAAAGGGCGCAATCGCCGGACCGGCCGTCGGGACGGGTAACGCTCTGTTCGAGGTGGCGCGCCATCTGGATGCGGTTGGCGAGGCCGGTGAGCGAATCGAACCGGGCGAGGCGCGCGACCTCCGCCTGGCTGCGCTGCATCTCGGTCAGGTCGGAACCGCTGCCGCGAAAGCCAAGAAACTGGCCATATTCGTTCACGATCGGGCGGCCTGAAATCGCCCATGCCCGCTCGTCGTTGCCCACCGCGGCACGAACCGAAATTTCACTGAACGCGCTGCGGGCGGAGAGGTGAAAACCCAGCGTGCGGTCGTGGTCCGTCGCGTCCTGCAATGCGTCGCCCATCACCACCAGTTCGGTGAGCCGACGGCCCAGCAGCTGATCGACCGGCACGCTAAGGGAGCGCGACAGGCTTGCGGAATGATAGGTCAGTGCGCCGGAACGGTCGGTTTCCCAGAACCAGCCACGCCCCGATTCCTCATATTCCGTCAGCAGCCGGTGCGCGCGGCGGCTCCGCCCATCCTCGATCTGGTTGGCGATAAGCCGTTTTCGGTCGAATCGCGCCTGCACGACCGTGGAGATGGCGATGGTGATGAGAACGGCCAGAAACAGCAGGAACTGGATCGGCCCGCGAAGGCCGACGGCGCACAGGCCGATGCCCGCACAATAGAAAAGGCCGAGGCATCGCTGATGACCGAAGATGCAGATGGCGAGCAGCGCCAGCATGGACTGGGCGAGAAGGGGCGAGACAAGATCGGACAGGCTCGTTGCCGGCATCCAGTAGAAGGCGAGGCTGGTGGACAGGCCCGACAGCAGTACAAGCACGCACATCAACCACATCTGCCTGTGCGGCTTCAGGCCCTTGATTGCATGGAGCCGGGGCAGCTGCCAGATTGCGATGTCCATCGCCGCCATCAGGCACAGCATCGCGCTGGTTCCATCGGCCGCGCTCGAGAAAAGGATCGGCAGGCTGACCGAGCCGAGAAGAATGCTGAGCTTGGCCAGCATGAAGAGCGGCCATAATATCGCGACGGACCGGATGGATTGTGCCGCCCAGATAGGCGATATTTCGTTATTGCCTTCCGTTAGCCCGAGCGTCTCCAGAATCGAGGGAATCCCCGATGCTTCCTCGTCATTTTCGATTCTGTTGCGAATAGGCGGCATCTGGTCCGCCATCGTGCAAAAAGTTTACTATCCCATTTATCATATGTAAAAATTCACCTTGATCTTTCGCCTGATCGATCCTCGACTTTCCCGCTTGCGGTCCGCCAAATGCAAGCTAGCATGTGCAAAACATGTTTCGGGAGACCGGATGCGGCACATCGCAATCATTGGTTCTGGGCCGGCCGGCTATTACACCGCCGAGGCGTGCAGGAACGTTTTCGGTGACGAGGCCCGGGTCGATATCATCGATCGCCTGCCCGTTCCCTTCGGTTTGATCCGTACCGGAGTGGCGCCGGATCATCAGTCCATCAAGGCCGTTTCCCGGCGGTATGAGGCCGTTGCCCTTACCGACACGGTCCGCTTCGTCGGCAATGTTTCCATCGGGACGGATGTCAGTATTGCCGAACTGCAGGAGCTTTACGACGCCGTGGTGCTGGCGACGGGGGCGCCGCACGACCGGCCGCTCGATATTCCGGGCGCTGATCTGCCGGGTGTCGTTGGCAGTGCCGCGTTCGTCGGCTGGTACACTGGCCATCCGGACTATGCGCGACTCAATCCCTCGCTGCACGGTACGCACGCGGTCGTCATCGGCAACGGCAACGTCGCTCTCGATGTCG
>JBFXHW010000424.1:0-2576 GCA_050176605.1 Sphingobium sp.
CGCGGCAATCCTCGCCGAGCGGAACCTCCTCCGGCATCCAGTGCACCTGCTGCTGGCGCTTCCAATATTCATAGGCCCAGGGATATTCGAAGGGCTTGTAGACCTTGCTGGCTTGAAGAAGGGGCATGGGTTGGTCCTTGGATGAATTGCGTATCGGGTTTGCCGTGCGGATATTCCCCGGGGATCAGGCGGTCCTGGATCCCGGGGGCCTATCGTCGTCGCTGCGCGGTCACTGGCACGCCAGGCACTCGTCATAATCGGTCGTCTCGCCGATCTCGAACTTGGGCGCCTCGGCGGTATTGTCCGCTTCGACGCCGCCCGCAAAACCGGCGCGCTGAACCGACTTCGACCGCAGATAATAAAGCGACTTGATGCCCAGTTCCCACGCGCGGAAGTGGAGCATCAGCAGATCCCATTTCTCGACATCGGCCGGGATGAACAGATTGAGCGACTGCGCCTGATCGATATAGGGCGCGCGGTCGGCCGCGAGTTCGAGCAGCCAGCTCTGGTCGATCTCGAAGCTGGTCTTGTACGCGTCCTTCTCGTCCTGGCTCAGGAAGTCGAGATGCTGGACCGATCCGCCGCGCTCCAGAATCGAGTTCCAGACGTTCTGGCTGTCCTTCGCCTTTTCGACCAGCAGCTTTTCGAGATAGGGGTTCTTGATCGAGAAGCTGCCGGACAGCGTCTTGTGGGTGTAGATGTTGGCCGGGATCGGCTCGATGCACGCCGATGTGCCGCCGCAGATGATGCTGATCGACGCGGTTGGCGCGATCGCCATCTTGCACGAAAAACGCTCCATCACGCCCATGTCCTCGGCATCCGGGCAGGCGCCGCGTTCCTGCGCCAGCATCATCGAAGCTTCGTTAACCTTGGCGTTTATGTGCTTGAAAATCTTGAGGTTCCAGGATTTCGCCATCGCGCTCTCGAACGAGATGCCGCGCGCCTGCAGGAAGCTGTGAAAGCCCATGACGCCCAGACCCACCGACCGTTCGCGGCTGGCGCTGTATTTCGCGCGGGCCATCTCGTCGGGCGCGCGGTCGATATAGTCCTGCAGCACGTTGTCGAGGAAGCGCATGACGTCCTCGACGAACTGCTTGTCGCCGTTCCACTCGTCCCAGGTTTCGAGATTGAGCGAGGAGAGGCAGCATACGGCGGTGCGGTCGTTGCCGAGATGGTCGCGGCCCGTGGGAAGGGTGATTTCCGAGCACAGGTTCGAGGTCGAGACCTTGAGGCCGAGTTCGCGGTGATGCTTGGGCATCGTGCGGTTCACGGTATCGGAGAACACGATATAGGGTTCGCCGGTCGCGAGGCGGGTTTCCACCAGCTTCTGGAACAGCGCGCGCGCATCGACCTTGCCGCGCACGCTGCCGTCCTTGGGCGACTTCAGTTCGAACTCGGCGCCATCGCGCACGGCTTCCATGAACGCATCGGTGACAAGTACGCCATGATGCAGGTTCAGCGCCTTGCGGTTGAAGTCTCCGCTCGGCTTGCGGATCTCGAGGAACTCCTCGATTTCCGGGTGGCTGATGTCGATATAGCAGGCGGCCGAACCGCGGCGCAGGCTGCCCTGGCTGATCGCAAGGGTAAGGCTGTCCATCACGCGCACGAACGGGATGATGCCGCTGGTCTTGCCATTGAGGCCCACCGGCTCGCCAATGCCGCGCACGCTGCCCCAATAGGTGCCGATGCCGCCGCCACGCGAGGCGAGCCAGACATTTTCGTTCCAGGTGTTGACGATGCCCTCCAGGCTGTCGTCAACGCTGTTGAGATAGCAGGAGATGGGCAGGCCACGGCCGGTGCCGCCGTTCGAAAGCACGGGTGTCGCGGGCATGAACCAGAGACGGCTGATATAGTCGTAGATGCGCTGGGCGTGTCCGGCGTCATCGGCATAGGCCGCCGCGACGCGCGCGAACAGGTCCTGATAGGATTCGCCGGGCAACAGATAGCGGTCGCGCAGCGTCTCCTTGCCGAACTCGGTCAGCAATTCATCGCGCGCGGAATCGGTCACGACGTCGAAGCGTCGTTCCGCGACCGACTTTGAATCGGGCTTTGCCTTGCCGCCCGTCGCCGCGTCGTCCGCAGGCTCAGCGCGTCTGGCCTCGGCTTTTTCCATAGCCGGCCGCTCTTCGGTCAATACTGCCACGTCGCTTGCATCCACTTCCTGTGAGTCCCTGAAATCCATCACATCCGACCCCTTAATGTTCACTCTATGTTCGATTCGGTCAAGGGGGTGACGGAAAGTTGCCATCATACACCCATTTTCCCGAGATGGGGTGAGGTTTTTACCCGTGATCCGGCGTGAAAAAGAGACAAAACGCCCCCTGCGCCAGAAAACACTGGCGCCTCCACACCACAATCTGTTGGGTAACCCCCGTTATCCCGATACAAGGGATAGTGCCACAGCCGTTCTACGATGCAAGAGGGTAAATGACAAATTAGGGACTCCGTTCGTCGCTGACCTGATTCGCTTCGTCGACAGCAGGGAACGGTGCAGCGCAGCGACGCGCGGTCAAAGCTGGCATACGCGAATTGCAAGAGAACGAACGGGGAATGAAAATATATATTGGAATAATAAT
>JBFXHW010000425.1:0-2572 GCA_050176605.1 Sphingobium sp.
GCCGGTTCGGCGACGGACGCCTTACCCTTAAGGGAGGTGTCAGGGAGATACTGGCGACCGAGATGCTGGAGGCACTGGGCGTCAACACCTCCAGAACTTTCTCGCTGATCGAGACCGGCGAGGCCTTGCAGCGTAACGACGAGCCCTCCCCTACCCGGTCTGCCGTGCTGGTGCGCCTTTCCCACTCGCACATCCGTATCGGCAGCTTTCAGCGTGCCGCCGCGATCGGTGACGAGGCATTGTTGCGTGCTCTCGTCGATTATGCGCTGACCCGGCTTTACGGTGTCGAACCGGGGGACGATCCAGCGACGCAACTGCTCAATCTAGTCGTTGAGCGGACGGCCGATCTCGCCGCCTCCTACATGATCGCCGGTTTCGTCCATGGCGTCCTGAACAGCGACAATATCAACATAACCGGCGAAAGCTTCGATTACGGGCCATGGCGGTTCACTCCCCTGTGGGATCCGGGCTTCACCGCCGCCTATTTCGATCATCAGGGGCTTTACGCATTTGGCCGACAGGCGGAGGCCATTCACTGGGATGTCGCGCAGCTCGCGATCTCGATCCAGTCACTGTCGGAAAGCGCGCCGCTGATTGCCACGCTCAACCGCTTTCCTGCCTTGTACGGAGAAGCAATGCGCCGCCGTTTCTGCTGGCGGCTTGGGATCCACGCAGGTGCCGATGAGGACGTTTCGCGCCTGCTGGAAGTGGCGGTTCGCGCGATGATCGAAACCGAAACGCCGATCGACCGCTTCTTTTTCGACTGGCGCGGCGGCCGGTTGCGTGATGCTGCGGCCAAAGACCGCTATGCCGGGTCACAATGGCAAGAGTTCAAGACACTCGTGAGCCGCGCCGAGAGCGATGCTGACACAGATCATGCTTATTGGTCGCTTGCCGAACCCTGCTCCATGCATATCGCCGAGGTCGAGGCAATCTGGTCCGCGATAGCCGGGGACGACGACTGGTCTCCGCTGGAGGCCAAGGTCGGGCAGATTCGCGTCATGCGCGAAGCACATGAAGCTGGCCACGCGCAGCCCTTCCAAACCCGCGGAAAATGAGGCATAGCGCGCCCGATGACGGAAAAACTGCAATCCTTTGAACCGGCGACCGGCGCGTTGCTGTGGGAGGGGGACCATAGCGATATTGCCGCAGAGATCGAACGTGCGGCATCTGCCTGGCCGCTCTGGGCTGCAAAGCCCGCGGCCTTTCGCGTGGAAACGATGCGCCGCTTCGCCAATGTCGTTCGCGCGCGGCAGGACGAACTGGCAGACCTGATAGCTCGCGAGACCGGCAAGCCGTTGTGGGAGGCGCACACGGAGGTAGCCTCGGTAATCGCAAAGGTGGACATTTCCGTTTCGGCCTATTCAGAGCGCACCGGCCAGAGGCGCATGGAAGGCGCGATGGCTGCCCGCCAGAATCTAAGGCACAAGCCGCACGGCGTCATGGCGGTACTCGGCCCTTACAATTTCCCGGCCCATCTGCCCAATGGCCACATCGTTCCCGCCCTGATCGCCGGCAACGCGGTTCTGTTTAAGCCTTCGGAGAAAACACCCGCGACGGCGGACATGCTGGTGAACCTCTATCACGAAGCGGGCGTGCCCAAGGATCTGGTCCGCCTGGTGGTCGGCGGCCCCGACGCGGGGAAGATGCTGGTCGAGAATCCGGGCGTAAACGGCATATTGTTCACAGGTTCGGCGCGCACTGGCATCGCCATCAACCGGGCGCTGGCGGAGCATCCGGAAAAGATCCTGGCGCTGGAGATGGGCGGCAACAATCCGCTGCTGCTCTGGGACACCCACGACCTCGCAACTGCGGCGACCGTGATTGTCCAGTCTGCCTTTACCTCAGCCGGTCAACGGTGCACTGCGGCAAAGCGGCTGATCGTGCGCGACAGCCTGTTGCAACCCTTGATGACCGAATTGCTGAAGCTGGTCGACCGGCTGATCATCGATCATCCCCATGCTGATCCCGCCCCGTTCATGGGTCCGGTGATCGACAATGATGCAGCGGACAGCCTTACGGAGAGTTTCCTCGCACTCATGGGCAAGGGTGGCAGGCCGGTCCGCCACCTGCGGCGGCCGCAGAGCGATCTGCCCTTTCTCACGCCGGCCATCATCGACATGACACTGGTCACAGACCGGCCCGACGTGGAGCTGTTCGGCCCGCTGTTGCAGGTGGTTCAGGTTACTGATTTTGACAGTGCGATCCGTGAATGCAACGCCACGCGCTTTGGCCTGTCGGCATCGCTGGTGGGCGGCAGTCCCGAGCAATACGATCAGTTCTGGTCCAATGTGCGCGCGGGGATCATCAACTGGAACCGCCCGACGAACGGCGCGTCTTCCGCAGCGCCCTTCGGCGGCGTCGGTATTTCGGGAAATCACCGGCCCAGCGCTTATTATGAAGCGGATTATTGCGCCTATCCTGTCGCCTCGACAGAGGCGGAGCAGCTTCGTGCGTCGATCGGCGTCGGTCTCGCCGCCGTCGATACGCGCGGCATGGGCGACTGATTCAGGGAATTCCAACCCGGCCCAAAGATTTGCTTGGGCGCGGCCTAAACCTTTTGCGTTGCGAT
>JBFXHW010000426.1:0-2522 GCA_050176605.1 Sphingobium sp.
GCCTTACGCGCCTGACCAGGCGGTGCTCGTCGATATCGCCAACCGCCGCTTCTATTTCTTCTTCATCGAGATCTGGCCGCAGGAATTCTACTATGTCGCCGGCCTGCTCATCATGGCGGGCATCGGCCTTTTTCTTGTGACCACGGTCGTTGGCCGCGCCTGGTGCGGCTATACCTGTCCGCAGACGGTGTGGACCGATCTCTTCCTTTTTGTCGAACGCTGGGTCGAGGGCGACCGCAACGCGCGCATCAAGCTCGATTCGGCCCCATGGACCTTCGACAAGCTGCGCAAGCGCGCGACGAAGAATATCCTATGGCTTCTCATCGCTGTGGGAACCGGGGGCGCTTGGGTGTTCTATTTCGCCGATGCACCAACACTGCTCAAAGCGCTGGTCACAGGCACCGCTGCACCTGTCGCCTATGCGAGCATCGCGGTGCTCACCGCCACGACATTCGTGCTGGCCGGCTACATGCGCGAGCAGGTTTGCATCTATATGTGCCCCTGGCCGCGCATTCAGGGCGCCATGCTCGACGAGGACTCGCTGGTCGTGACCTACAATGACTGGCGCGGTGAGCCGCGTTCGGCCCACCGTAAGCGCGCTGTGGCGGAGGCGGCGCCCGTTGGCGACTGTGTTGATTGCAACGCCTGTGTTGCCGTATGCCCTATGGGCATCGACATCCGCGACGGTCAGCAACTTGCCTGTATTACCTGCGCGCTCTGCATCGATGCCTGCAACAACGTCATGGAGAAGATCGGCAAGCCGCGTGGCCTCATCGCGTATTCGACGCTCGCGACTTACAACACACGCAAGGCCGGCAAAGAGGCGCATATAAACTGGCGCACGGTGCTGCGTCCCCGTACCGTCATTTATTCTTCCCTGTGGGCTCTGATCGGGTTGGTCATGCTCGCTGCGCTTTCGATGCGCGATCGCCTGGACATTGGTGTTGTACCAGATCGGAACCCGCTTTTCGTCACGCTGTCCGATGGCTCCTTGCGCAACGGCTACACCATCAAAGTATCGAATATGGAGCCCCGTCCGCGCCAGTTCGAACTTGAAATTCAAGGGCTTGACCGCGCCGCCCTGTCGGCGACCGACATCGAGATGACCGCCGACGGCAAATTGCCGATCGCGGTCGAACCCGACAAGGTCAAGGCGGTCAAGGTCTTCGTCAGCGCGCCGGCCTCATCTCTCCACGGAGAAACGACGAATTTCCGCTTTATCGTTACAGAGATCGCGCCAGGAGAGAAGGCGGAATCGAAGAGCTATGACGCGATTTTCCACGGGCCATCGCAATGAGCAACCCTACGACCGCCTCTGAGTGGCGCGTGACGGGACGTTTCGTCTTCGTCCTCCTCGTCGCGTTTTTCGGCGTGATCATCGCTGTCAATGTCACCATGGCAGTCTTCGCGAGCAGGACCTGGACCGGGCTTGTCGTCGAGAATGGATATGTCGCGAGTCAGCATTTCAACAGCGAGCTGGAACAGCTGCGCCGGCAGGACAAGCTCGGCTGGACACAGCGTCTGGAGGTGAAGGACGGCAATCTCGTTGTCGAATTTACGCGCCGCGACGGATCGCCCGTGAGCAGGCTCAGCGTGACGGCAAATGCCATGCGCCCGGTTGACGATCGTGAAGATACGGCCCTCGGCTTGATCGAGACGCGTCCTGGACATTATGAGGCACGCGAGAAGCTGGGCTTCGGCCGCTGGCTCATCGACGTCACCGCGCATGGATCCGAAAGTGATGCGATGCGAATGATTCATGATGTCATCGTCGGGGAACTCAAGCCGTGACATGCTGCCCCGCGCCGCTCGCCGGCACGCCAGACTTTGCGCCCGATCTGGCGGGCGATGAGGCACGCCGGTGGATTTCCACGGCGGGCCCCGGCCTGTCGCGCATCGAATTGATCGTCCCCGAGGCCAATTGTGCCGCTTGCATCCCAGGCATAGAGGACGTGCTCAAGCCGATGCCCGGAGTGGAGAAGGCCCGTCTCAACCTCACGGCGCGCCGAGTCAGCATCACCTGGCGGACCGCAGAGGCTGAGCCGCAATCCTTCATCGATCGGCTCGCGGCGCTGGGTTATTCTTGCAGACCCGTCGATCCGAATGAAGCCGGCTTTTCCGGTGATGCAGTGGAATCGCGTCGGCTTCTGTCGGCGCTTGCCGTTGCGGGCTTCGCCGCGGCTAATGTCATGCTGCTGTCGGTTTCGGTCTGGTCCGGCGCCGATCCCGTGACACGCGATCTATTCCACTGGATTTCCGCCGCAATTGCGCTTCCGGCAGTCGTTTATTCCGGCAGGCCATTCTTCTCATCCGCTGCGGCGGCGATCCGGCGCGGCATGGTGAACATGGATGTGCCGATTTCACTCGGCGTCCTGCTCGCGGCTGGCATGAGCCTGTTCGAGACGATCGAGCACGGCGAGCATGCCTATTTCGACGCCGCAATAACGCTGCTCTTCTTCCTGCTCGCTGGGCGTTACCTCGATCACATGATGCGGGCGCGAGCACGCTCGGCGATCTCGCAG
>JBFXHW010000427.1:0-2507 GCA_050176605.1 Sphingobium sp.
ATGCTGTTCTCTCGGGCCGGATAGCCGCTCATCGTCAGCGTATGGGAGTGATCAGCGGTGACGACGATCAAAGTCTCTTTGAGGTCGACCAGTTCCAGCGCTGCAGCGATCGCCTCGTCGAACGCAATGGTGTCTTCAAGCGCCCGACGCGCGTTGCCGGCGTGATGAGCGTGGTCGATCCGACCGCCTTCCACCAAAAGGACAAACCCGTCTATGTCCCTTTGGAGACGAGCGATCGCAAACCGCGTCATTTCTGCCAGTGATGGTTCGCCGGCGCGATCTTTTGCCCGATCGGCGTCGAATTGCATATGGCCCGGTTGGAAAAGACCGAGCACAGGTTCCTCAGTCGATCTCGATAGCCCTGAGAATCCTTTTTGGTCCCACACGTAGTCGCCGCCAGTGCGCTGGCGCCATTCGCGCGTCAGGTCTCGTCCATCGGCTCTACTGCCCTTTTGATCCCGATACTCCGGATCAGGGATGGCGCTGGAAAGAAAGGCCGAACGGCCCCCGCCGAGGATAACCCGCAAATTGCTGCCTGTTTGGGATTCGATCAGTTGCCGAGCGATGTCCTTGCACCCGGCGGTCTGCGCGGGTGCAGGAAGATCCGCATCGCTTTCCCAGTCGCGATCGACCGAATGCGCGTATGCCGCCGCCGGCGTAGCGTGCGTAATCCCAGTCGTGGTTACAACCCCTGTCGCTTTGCCAGCATCCTGGCCAATCGTCATCAGCGAGGGAAGTTCATGCCCTGTGCCGCTCGCGCAATCTCCAGGCGTTGCCTCCGGACCGATGCCGATGACGCCGTTCCGCGATTTCACACCGGCCAAGAGCGCAGTCGCCGAAGGCGCTGAATCAGCGACCTGGGCATCATGCGAGTAGGCCTTCACGAGGGCGGTGTAGGGAAGGCGGTCCATAGTGGTTACCATGGAAACGCCATCGGCGCCTGAAATCTGGCCATGATGAATTCTTGCCGCGGTCAGGGTGCTTACGCCCATTCCGTCACCGACGAAGAGGATGATGTTCTTGGCGCGACGCTTGAGCGGCACACGCCCTTGCAGCCGATCGAGTTCCTCAATCGCAAGCTGACGATAATCCTCCGTGGAAAGGGTGTATGGCGCGGGGTTCGCCTCCTGTGCGATCGCCGGAGCGGCCGGCCACAAGACGCTTGCGAGAAGTAGCTTTCTGACGATCATAGCCCTATTTGCTCCCTGAAGCATCTGTATGAACGATGGCTAGCGCGTGAATGTTACGGCTCAATTGCTTGACATGAGCCATATATCCACTATCTTGGATTTATGGAAGAGTCCAAAGCACTTCAGGCGCTGGCCGCGCTTTCCCAGGAAACGAGGCTGGGCGCGTTTCGTCTGTTGGTGCGCCATGAGCCCGCAGGCCTTCCCGCTGGGGAAGTGGCTCGGCTGTTGGAGGTGCCGCAGAATACGATGTCAGCCCATCTCGCGGTGCTTGCTCGGTCGGGCCTAGTACGGTCGGAGCGCCAGAGCCGCCTGATCGTGTACCGGGCAGATCTGGAGGCTCTGCGTAGCCTGGTGCTGTTCATCGTAAAAGATTGTTGCGCCAGCTCTCCAGACGTCTGTGCACCTCTCGTTGCTGAACTGGCGCTCTGCCACTGACAGGATTAAGGCTATGACAAACAGCACAAGTTCCCGGCAATATAATGTCCTCTTCCTCTGCACAGGCAACTCGGCTCGTTCCATCCTCGCTGAGGCCATCCTGAACGCCGAAGGCGGGTCGTGCTTCCGAGCCTATTCGGCGGGCAGCTTTCCCAAGGGCGATGTCCATCCGATGGCGCTCGAACTGCTGTCTTCGATGGGATTCGAGACGAGCGAGCTGCGTTCGAAGGGTTGGGACGAATTCGCACAGCCTGGCGCGCCAGAAATCGATTTTATCATCACCGTCTGCGATGATGCAGCGGGCGAAACCTGTCCGGTCTGGCCGGGCCATCCGATGACGGCGCATTGGGGGATCGAAGATCCGGCAGCAGTGACTGGTGAGAACCAGCGGGCAGCCTTTCTCAAGGCGCTAAGCTACCTCAAGCGGCGCATTTCGCTGTTCTTGTCCTTACCAGTGGAATCGATCGACAAGATGGCGCTTCGTCACAAGCTGCGTGAGATCGGCCGTGTCGAAGGTGCCACCAGGCTTGCCGCAGAACCGGCAACGAACATTATTATCTATCACAATCCTGATTGCGGCACGTCGCGCAATGCGCTGGCGATGGTCCGGAACGCGGGTATCGAACCGCACGTCATCGAATATCTGAAGACGCCGCCCTCCCGCGCGCTACTAGTCGAGCTCATCGCTCGCGCCGGCCTCACGCCTCGACAGCTTCTGAGAGAGAAGGGCACTCCGTTCGCCGAGCTTGGGCTCGAAAACGAGAGCCTTGAGGACGACATGCTGATCGATGCGATGATCGATCACCCAATCCTGATTAATCGCCCGCTCGTGGTGTCACCTTTGGGCGTCAAGCTGTGCCGGCCCTCGGAAGAGGTGCTCGA